>CAYFTQ010000216.1:0-3491 GCA_964346035.1 uncultured Roseospira sp.
GCCCCGATCATGTCGGCTTCGGTGGTGGGCGTGTCCTCGTCGGCCGGGGTGCCGTCGGGGGTGGGCCTGAGCACCGCCACCGAGCTGGTATAGACGATGCGCCTTGCGCCGGCCTCGGCGGCGGCGCGGATGACGTTCAGGGCGCCGTCCACGTTGACCCGCTCCATGGCCGCCGGATCGGGGATCCACAGCCGGTAATCGGCGGCGACATGATACAGCGCGTCGGCCCCGCGCGCGGCCCGCTCCAGCGAGGCCGGATCGGTCAGGTCGCCGTCCGCGACCTCGACATCCAGGCCGGCCAGGTTGCGGCGATCGCCGCCCGGCCGCGCCAGGCAGCGCACCGCTTCGCCGCGCGCCAGCAGGGCGCGCGTGACGGCGGCGCCGACAAAGCCGGTTCCCCCGGTGACGAGCGTGGGCATGGTGGGCCTCCGTGACGGTCTGCGGTGGAACGCGGGCGGCCAACCTTACGCGACCACCCGGGGCCGCGAAAGGCCGCCGGGCGGCGCCGGCCCGATCACGGCTCTGGTGCCGGTGAGGCTTGGGCTAAAGCACCTTCAGCACCAGAACCCCGCCCAGCAGCAGGGCGAAGGCCAACGAGGCCATCAGGCCCAGGCGCCGTTCGATGATCTGGCGCATGGGCTCGCCCCACTTCCACAACAGGGCCGCGACGACAAAGAAGCGCAGGCCGCGCGACAGCACGGAGGCGGTGCCGAACACCCACGGGTCAAGCTGGGTGACTCCGCTGGCGATGGTGATGACCTTGTAGGGGAACGGCGTCACCCCGGCCCCGGCGACGATCCAGGCGCCCCATTCGTTGTACATGGCCTGGAAGGATTCGAATCGATCCAGATAGCCATAGAATCCCAACACCGGCGCGCCGATCGTCTCGTACAGGAAAAAGCCGACCGCATAGCCCGCGAACCCGCCCAGCACACTGGCCACCGTGCAAACCCCGGCGATCAGCCACGCCCGATCGGGTCGCGCCAGCACCATCGGGATCAGCAGCAGGTCGGGCGGGATGGGAAAGACCGAGCTTTCCACAAAGGAGACCAGGGCGAGGACCCAGAGCGCGTACGGGGTCTCGGCCATCCGCATGGTTCCGTCATAAAGCCTGCGCAGCACCGTTTCGTGTCTCCCTGTCACGCCCGCCCGCCACACCGCGTCCCGGCCCGCCATCGTCGTTGCGGGCCGATGCGCCGCGCTGTAGAGTTCCAGTCGCCCATTGCTAGGGGTTTCGGCGTGCGCCGTCCACCAGCTCTTGCCGTCTGGCCACACGACGCCCCGCTGGAAGGGACCGCCGCCGATGATCATCGCGCCGAACGACGCTCCCGTTCGCACCACCTGCCCGCACGACTGCCCCAGCGCCTGCGCGCTGGTGGTCGAGCGCGCCGGTCCCGACCGCATCGGCCGCGTCCACGGCAATCGGGACAATCCCTACACCGACGGCATCATCTGTGCCAAGGTCGCCCGCTATGCCGAGCGCGTCCACAACCCCGATCGCCTGACCACGCCGCTGCTGCGCGACGGGCCGAAGGGGTCGGGGCGCTTCAAGCCCATCGGCTGGGACGAGGCCCTGGATCGCGTCGCCGGGGCCTTCGACGGTGCCCGCCGCCGGCACGGGCCGCAGACGCTGTGGCCCTATCACTACGGCGGCACCATGGGGCTGGTGCAGCGCGACGGCATCGAGCGCATGCGCGCCCTGCTCGGCACCTCGCTGCAACACAACACCATTTGCGTGGCTTTGGCCGACGCCGGCTGGCGGGCCGGCGTCGGGCACAAGTGGGGGGTCGATCCGCGCGAAATGGTGAACGCCGACGTCATCGTCCTGTGGGGGCTGAACGCGGTGTCCACACAGGTCAACGTCATGCACTGGGTGGCCAAGGCCCGCAAGGGCCGGGGCGCGCGGCTGGTGGTCATTGATCCCTACCGCAACGCGACCGCGGAAAAGGCCGACCTGCACCTGATGATCCGGCCCGGCACGGACGGCGCCCTGGCCTGCGCCGTCATGCACGTGCTGTTCCGCGACGGCCTGGCCGATCGTGGCTATCTGGCTCGGTACACCGACGATCCCGAGGGCCTGGAACGCCATCTGGCGGAGCGCTCGCCGGCCTGGGCGGCGCCCATCACCGGCCTGCCGGAAGACCGGATAGAGGCTTTCGCCCGGCTCTATGGCGACCCCCGGCGCAGCTATCTGCGGCTGGGCTACGGCTTCCCCCGCCAGCGCAACGGCGCCGCCGCCATGCATGCCGCAAGCTGCCTGCCAGCGGTCACGGGCGCCTGGGCGCACCGGGGCGGCGGTGCCCTGTTCAGCATGTCCGGCCTGATGGATGTGGACAACGGTCTGATCACCGCCGAGGACCGCCGCAGCGCCGACCAGCGCTGGCTGGACCAGTCGCGCATCGGAGCGGTGCTGACCGGGGATCGGGGCGCGCTCGCCGGTGGGCCGCCGGTCACCGCCATGCTGATCCAGAACACGAACCCCATGGTGGTGGCCCCGGACAGCGGCAGGGTGGCCCGGGGCTTCGCACGCGAGGACCTGTTCGTCTGCGTTCACGAACAGATCATGACAGAAACCGCCCGCATGGCGGACGTGGTGCTGCCGGCGACCACCTTCCTGGAGCACGACGACGTTTACAAGGCCGGTGGCCATACCTTCCTCAACGTCGGCCTTCAGGCCATCCGGCCGCAGGCCGAGGCACGCTGCAACCATGATGTCATCCGCGCCCTGATGAAGCGCCTGGACGCGCCGGCCCATGTCGCCAACGACATGAGCGCGCGTGAACTGGTGGAGGAAACCCTTCGCCTGTCCGGCCTGCCGCCGGCCGCCGAGATCGCCGCTGCCGGAGGTATCGACTGCGCGGGCTCGTTCGCCGTGCATCACTTCACGGACGGCTTCGGCCATCCCGACGGCCGCTTCCGCTTCCATGGCGCCTGGCGCGGCGCCGAGGCCGGCCTGATGCCCGACCTGCCCGATCACATGGTGATCACGGAAGGACCGGACGCCGACCATCCGTTCCGGCTGGTCACGGCGCCGGCGCGCCATTTCCTCAACACCTCGTTCAACGAGACCCCCACAGGCCGGCGCCAGCAGGGCGGACGTCCGGTGGTCCTGATGCGCCCGGACGAGGCCGCCGGGCTGGGCGTGATCGAAGGGGCGCGGGTCCGGCTGGGCAACGCGCGTGCCAGCGTGGTGCTGAACGCCCGCCTGTTCGAAGGGCTGCCACCGGCGACCCTGGTGGTGGAAAGCCTGTGGGCCAACGACAGCTTCCAGGGCGGGCTGGGCATCAATGCCCTGGTGGGCGCCGATCCGGGGCCGCCCAACGGCGGCGCCGCCTTTCACGACTGCGCCGTGTGGGCGCGCCTGGACGAAGACGAGGGCGAGGGCGAGGACGAGGACGAGGACGGGGCCGATGCTTCCGCCGCCGCCGCGCCGCTTCCCCGATCCACAGAGGAGGTCACCACGTCATGACCGCGATGCTCAACCACAGGCG
>CAYFTQ010000216.1:3591-5028 GCA_964346035.1 uncultured Roseospira sp.
CCCCGATCCACAGAGGAGGTCACCACGTCATGACCGCGATGCTCAACCACAGGCGCCCGGCGCCGACGTCACCGCGCGTCGTCGTGATCGGCAACGAGAAGGGCGGCTCCGGCAAATCCACCGTCGCCATGCATCTTCTGATCGGGTTCCTGCGCGCCGGCTTCTCCGTCGGCAGCCTCGACCTGGATGCGCGCCAGGGCACCCTGAGCACCTACGTCAGGAATCGCGCCGCCTATGCGGAGCGCTTCGGCCTCACCCTGCCGATGCCGACCCATCAGGCCATTCAGTTGACCGGCCAGGAAGCGGGTGACCGCAACCGCCTGGACGACGGCGTCCAGTCCCTGCTGGAGGAGTGCGATCTGGTGCTGATCGATACGCCGGGCGCCGACAACCATCTCGCGCGCGCCGGCCACGCCTGGGCCGATATCCTGGTCACGCCGCTGAACGACAGCTTCATCGACCTGGACGTTCTGGCCAAGGTCAACCCCGACACCATGCGCATCGAACGTCCCAGCCATTACAGCGCCATGGTCTGGGACATGAAGAAGCAACGCGGGCTGCGCGACGGCGGTTCCATTCAATGGGTGGTCCTGCGCAACCGCCTGTCGCAGCTTGATGCCCGCAATAAAAGAGATATGGAAGCCCTTCTCAACGACCTTTCCGGGCGAATCGGTTTCCAACTCATCGACGGCCTGTGCGAGCGTGTCATCTACCGAGAAATGTACCTGAAGGGGCTGACCCTGCTTGACCTGCGCGACCAGGGCACGGACGTCACCCTGTCCATGTCGCACATCGCCGCGCGCCAGGAACTGCGCCGCCTGCTGGACACGCTGGGCGTACCGCGTGGCGACGACGAAACCCCGGCGCCATCGCCGCGCACCGCCGCCACCGGGTGAGGGTCGGAGCACTCTGTTGCGCGGACGGTTGCGCGGGCTCTTTCGCGGGCTGCCGGGCCTTCCCATCTGTCGGGGTGCCGTATCCCGATCCGCTTCCGCAGCCGCCAGGAGAGGCCTGCCCGTGTCTTCTTCGCGATCGTCCCGATCCGACACGCCGTCACCGGTGCCGCACCAGGGCCAGGGCCAGGGCACAACCGACGTGGACGCCTTCCTTGACCGTGCCCACGCCACCCCGCCGGCGCCGAAGGCGGAGGACCAGAGCGCCGTCGATGCCTTTCTCGACAGCGTGCGCGCCACGCCCCGCCAGGGCCGGGGACGGCTGATCTTTGCTCTGGATGCCACCGCCAGCCGGCAACCCACATGGGACCTGGCGATGGAGACCCAGGCGGCCATGTTCGCAACCGCGACCTCGCTCGGGGACCTCGCGGTTCAGCTTGTGTTCTATCGCGGTCCGGGCGAATGCAAGGCCGGCCCCTTCGTCACTCGCCCCGACGCCATGCTGGACCGCATGACCCGCGTCACCTGTCGCGCCGGGGCGAGT
>CAYFTQ010000217.1:0-5028 GCA_964346035.1 uncultured Roseospira sp.
GGCGCGCGCGCCGCGATTGCCGGAGACCGCCCACGCCGGACCGGTGGTAGCGCTGGCGCGCGCGGCGCCGCTCTTGCCGGCCGCGCGTCCGGTGACCACCTTCGGAGCGGACTTTTTGGTGGATTTGGCCGCAGGTTTCGCGGCGCGCCTGGCCGGCGCGCCGGCGCGCCGAACGGCGCCCGCCGTGCCACCCCTGGCTTTGCGGGTCCGTGTGCGTCCGCCGTTTCCGTTTCCGTTGCCGTGTGCCGGTGTCCTGGCCATCTGCGCGTCGCTGTCCCAGCCTGCGTGACTGCCCGATTGTCTGCCCGCCCTGGCCCGCATGGCCGACCGGTCACCCTACCATGTCCCGGGCGGGACCAACACACACTAGGCGCTTTCGCGCCACGTGAGAAGATAATGTTTCAATCCCTTATAATAAAAGCATAAACCGGCGTTAATGAAGCTACTCGGCACCCAGATCGAGGCGCGCCAGGTTCTCGCGCGCCGCCGCAGCCTCCGGCCCCTCGGGGGCTACTGAGAGGACCCGCATCCAGGTTGTTCGCGCCGCGTCCGGCGCCCCGCGCAGGCGCTGCACGTTGCCCTTTTCCAGCAGCGCGGCGGGGTGATCCGGGGCCTGCGCGAGGGCGGCCCGGGCGTCGGCATCGGCCCCTTCCAGGTCATCGGCGCGGCGGCGGGCGGTGGCCCGCAGCGCCAGTGCGTCCACGTCGTTGGGCCGGAGCCGGAGCGCGCGGGTCAGGTCATCGGCGGCGGCACCATCGCGCCCCTGGTCGGAGCGGGCCGTGGCGCGGTCGATATACAGGTTGGCCAGCCGGCCGGCCTCGGCCTCCGCTTCGGGCCGCTCGGCCAGGGTCAGGGCGCTGTCGAACACCGCCTCGGCGCGTCCCGGCCGCCCGGCACTGAGCCAGGCCGAGCCCGCCTGCGCCAGCATCTCCAGGCGCAGCGGCAGGCCCTGCCGGCTGTCCCGGGCCAGGGTCTCGAAGCGTTGCGCCGCGTCCGGGTACTCGCCCAGCGCGAACAACGCCACGGCGGCGCAGTGGCGCGCCGGCTCGCCGCCACCCAGGCCCTCCCACGCGACGGCGGCGCCAAAGGCTGCCTGTGGTCGTTGACGGGTCAGGGTGATGCACTGCTCATAGGCGGCGCGCGGGTTCTCCACCGGCAGGTCGGTGGCGCGCGCGGGGCCCCCCGTGACGGCGACGGCGAGGGCGACGGCGAGGACCGCGATCAGGCCGGCCAGGGGACGGCGGGCGGGGCGAGGCGGCATGGTTGGCTCCAGGGATCGGCAGGGGATGCTTCGACCTTGACAGCATCGGGCGCCGCCCCGGACTGTGGCAAGAGCGGATCAACGCCCCGGACAGTGAGGCCGGCCATGCAATGGCTGCAAACTAAGGAACGGGCGCTCGGGCTTGGTCCGGGGCGTCTGTCGGGCTGGGCGGTCGGCGCCGGACTGGCGGTCGCCGTGGCGCTGCACGGCCCGGTTCATGGCGCGACGGTGGACAGCGCCTATACCACGCTGGCGTGGCAGGACGGCTGCGCGGTCATCGACCAGCCCGGCCCGGACGAGCCCGGCGCCTGGGCGGTGTTGCGCTGCGCCGGACTGGGCGGTCGGCCGGTGTTCGTCAGCGACTCGGACATGCGCATGTCGGTGTGGTATGGCCCGGGTGGGGGGCGCGACACGGCGTGGTCCAGCTTCTCCGCCTTCAACGAGGTCAACGACGTCATCGAGTGGCGCGGCGTCGTCACGGCGGACGGCCTGCGCCCGTTCGCCGCCATTCATCGCTGGTTCGTCGATGACGGCCAGGGCGCCGGCGGGCGCCGGCAGGTCCTGGTCATCAGCACGGTGGCGACGGCGCCGGGCCGGGACAGTTGCCCGGTCGGCTATGTGGATGCCAACGCCAACGCCAACGCCAATGCGCTGGCGCGCCGGGTGGCGGACCAGCGTGCGCGCGACTTCCGCTGTGGCCAGGACACGGCCGGCTATCACGGCGCGACCACGAATGCCACGCCGGGTCCCGTGGTCTCGCCGTTCTAGCCTGGTTTCTCTGCCGCGAGCCCGCGACAGTGGGGGCCTGGCGGCAAAAAAAGCGTCCAGGAGCCGGCACGGGGGAGCGTTTCGCGCCCCCATTGGCAAGGCGGCCTTTGCATCGCCGCGGTTCGCGTCCTATATTGGATGGTGCCGGTTCGCCGGATATGACGCTAAACCCTGCTTGGAATAAGCGTCGTGGACCCGGGGGCAGTACCCGGCGCCTCCACCAGTTCGAAGGGCTCCGCAACCGGAGGCGGAGCCCGTCTTGGGGGCGAAACAGGTTCGACACGCGTGGTAAAGAGGCAGGCTGTGTTCGGCATGGCTCCACCGTTACCGGGCCAAACGCAATAGTTGCCAACGACAACTATGCTCCGGAGGCCGTCGCTGCGTAAGCGGTGCCGGTATCCGATCTCAAGCCCTGGCCGGTAGCACGGTCAGGCGGGGTCCGGAGGGCACCTGGCAACAGAAGCCCTCCACTTTCCGTCCCGGGTGCGACATCCGGACGTTCCACCTGCCGTGCCCTTGAAACGCCCGACGGATACATCCCATTGAGCGAGACGATCACGACATTCCAATATGACCGCATGGTCGAAGGCGCGCTGCGGGGTGTTCTGCGCGATGCCTTGCGCGTGGTGGAGGAACAGGGCGACCTTCCGGGGGAGCACCACTTCTACATCACCTTCGACACCACCCGCCCGGGCGTTGTGCTGCCGGATCGTCTGCGCGCCCAGCATCCGCAGGACATGACCATCGTGATTCAGAACCAGTTCTGGGGCCTGAGCGTAGAGGATGACGCCTTCGAGGTCACATTGAGCTTCAACCGCAAGCGCGAGCGCCTGCGCGTGCCGTTCTCCGCCGTGACCGCGTTCGCCGATCCGCATGCCAGTTTCGGATTGCAGTTCCAGGCCGACATGGCCGGCGAAGGTAACGACGACGATGAAGGCGATGTCGATGGCGCCGACTGGGACGCCATGATGGGTGACGGCGAGTCAAACGAGGCGGGCGCGGCGGGCGAGGCTGGCGCGGACGGCACCGGCGGCGCTGCTGACGACGGCCAGGGCGCCAACGTCATCGCCCTGGATACCTTTCGCAAGAAGCAGTAGATCCGGGTTCAGGGACCTCCCGCAGCGCCCTGCCGCCCGATGCGGGTGCCGCCGTGTGATGCAACGCGATGCGGTGGCGATCCCGCGCGCCGGCGGACGGCCCCGTGTCCAGCCGACCGTGTCCAGCCGACCGTTTCGTCCGCAGCCGGGAGACTCCGCCATGCTTGATGCCGCCTTCGCCGATCTGTTCCCCGTCTCCGCCGACGAGACGCCCTACCGCAAGCTGACCGGCGAACATGTATCGGTAGAGCGGTTTGGCGGTCGTGATATTCTGGTTGTGGACCCGGCCGCCCTGACCCTGCTGGCCGAGGCGGCGTTCCGCGACATCTCCCACCTGCTGCGGCCCGGTCACCTGGCCCAGCTCCGGGCCATCATGGACGACCCGGAAGCCTCGCCGAACGACCGTTTCGTCGCCCTGGAATTGATGAAGAACGCCAACATCTCCGCCGCCATGATCCTGCCCATGTGCCAGGACACCGGCACCGCCATCATCCTGGGCAAGAAGGGCCAGCGCGTCTGGACCGACGCCGACGACGCCCTGGCCCTGTCCGAGGGCGTGGCCGGCGCCTATGCGAGACTCAATCTAAGATACTCTCAAATGGCGCCGCTGACCCTTTACGAAGAGGTCAACACCGGCAACAATCTGCCGGCCCAGATCGACCTGATGGCGACCGAGGGCGAGGCCTACAAGTTCCTTTTCATGGCCAAGGGCGGCGGCTCGGCCAACAAGACCTTTCTGTATCAGCAGACCAAGGCGTTGCTGAATCCGAAATCGCTGATGGCCTTCCTGCAGGAGCAGGTGAGGTCCCTGGGAACGGCGGCCTGCCCGCCCTATCACCTGGCCATTGTCATCGGCGGCACGTCGGCCGAAGCCACCCTGAAGACGGTCAAGCTGGCCTCGGCACGCTATCTGGACGGGCTGCCGACCGAAGGGACCAAGGCCGGGCATGCCTTCCGCGACCTGGAGATGGAGGCCGCCGTCCTGGAGATGACCCGAACGCTCGGCATCGGCGCCCAGTTCGGCGGCAAGTACTTCTGCCATGACGTGCGGGTGGTGCGGCTGCCGCGCCACGGCGCCTCCTGCCCGGTGGGCATCGGCGTGTCGTGCTCGGCTGACCGGCAGGCGCTGGGCAAGATCACCCGCGACGGCGTGTTCCTGGAGCAGTTGGAAGCCGACCCGGCCAAATACATGCCGGAGGTGCGCGAGGACAAGCTGTCCGACGACGTCGTGCCGATCGACCTGAACCGGCCGATGGCGGACATCCGGGCCGAATTGAGCCGCCATCCCATCAAGACGCGGGTCAGCCTGACCGGCCCCATGATCGTGGCGCGCGACATCGCCCATGCCAAGCTGAAGGAGCGCCTGGACGCCGGCGAGGCCCTGCCCGAGTACATCCGCGAGCTGCCGGTGTTCTACGCCGGCCCGGCCAAGACGCCGGAGGGACTGCCGTCGGGCTCGTTCGGGCCGACCACGGCCGGTCGCATGGACGCCTATGTGGACCAGTTGCAGGCCGCCGGCGGCTCGCTGGTCATGATCGCCAAGGGCAACCGATCCAAGGCGGTGACGGATGCGTGCGCCAGGCATGGCGGGTTCTATCTGGGCTCCGTGGGCGGCGCGGCGGCGCGCCTCGCGCTGGACAGCATCCGCAAGGTCGAGGTGCTGGAATATCCCGAGCTGGGCATGGAAGCCATCTGGCGCATCGAGGTGGAGAACTTCCCCGCCTTCATCATCGTCGACGACAAGGGCAACGATTTCTTCCGGCAGGTGTGATCCCGGGCGGCGCCATCCCGCCGCGACGCGATCACGGCGCCCGTGCCGGCGAGACATCCGGGCACCAGACCATTCTTTATGCACCAACGTTCCAAAAGCGGGCCGATGCCTTCGTTCGGGTCGATGCACTT
>CAYFTQ010000218.1:0-5020 GCA_964346035.1 uncultured Roseospira sp.
GACTCCGGCCCGCCGCAGCGCCGCCGCCTTGTCGGGATCAACCCACCAGGTGGAAATCTGCGTGCCCTGGGCGGGGGTGACCGCCGGGCGGTCGAACTTGTCCCAGAACACGAGCCGGTCGTATTCGATATGCCAATGCGGCACCACCAGGAATTTCCATTGCAGCACGCGGTCCAGAGCCCTGACGGCGGTTTCCAGCGCCGGGCGGGTGCTGGCGCCGATGACCTTGTCGATCAGGGCATCGACCACCGGGTCCGAGACGCCGGCCAGGTTTCGACTGCCCTGGACCCGGGCGCTGGCGCTGCTCCAGAAATCCCGCTGTTCGTTGCCGGGGCTGTCGGACTGCCCCCATGAGCCGATCGCCATGTCGAAATCAAAGCTGTTCATGCGGTTGAGGAACTGGGCCGTGTCCACGCTACGAACCCGGGCCTTGATGCCGAGACGGTCCAGATTACGGGTGAACGGCAGGGCGACGCGCTCGAACGTCACGCCGTACAGCAGGATCTCGAACGACAACGGTCCATGGTCGGGATGGCGCATGACGCCGTCCTCGATGGCCCAGCCGGCGTCGCGCAGCAGCCGCAGGGCCTGACGCAGGTTGTCCCGGACCTCGCCCGGCACCGGCACCGAGGGCGGCTGGTATTCCTGGGTGAAGACCCGATCCGGAAGCTGGTCTCGATAGGGCTCCAGCAGGGTCAGTTCGGCGCCCTCGGGCAGGCCGGTGGCGGCCAGGTCGCTGTTGTCGAAATAGCTGCGGGTGCGGGTGTACTGGCCGAAGAACAGGTTCTGGTTGGCCCACTTGAAGTCGAAGGCATGCCCGATCGCCTCGCGCACGCGCGCATCCGCGAACATCGGCCGGCGCATGTTCATGACAAAGCCCTGCATGCCGGCAATGCGGTCGTGGGGGGCTTCCAGCTTGACCAGATGGCCGGCCTCCAGCGCCTCGCCCTGATAGGCGGTGGCCCAGTTCTTGGCGATGTTCTCGTTGCGGAAGTCGTATTCGCCGGCCTTCAGGGCCTCGACGGCGACGGTGGCGTCGCGGTAGTAATCATGCTGAATGACCGCGATATTGTGCTGGCCCACCTGGGTCGGAAGGTCGCGCGCCCAGTAATCCTCGACCCGTTCAAAGCGGATGAAGCGGCCGGGCTCGAAGTCGGCGATGCGATAGGGGCCGCTGCCCAGCGGCGGCTCCAGCGTGCTGGCGGCGAAGTCCTTGCCCTCCCAGTCGTGCGCCGGCAACACCGGAAGCTGGCCCAGGATCAGCGGCAATTCGCGGTTGCCGCCGCCGGAGAAGGTGAACCGGACACGGTGGTCGTCCAGGGCCTCGGCCGTGGCCACGTCGGCATAGTAGGCCCGGTAGAACGGCGAACCCTTCTCGCGCAGAACGTTGAAGGTGAACAGCACATCGGCGGCGGTGATCGGGCTGCCGTCGTGGAAGCGCGCCGCCGGGTTGAGGTGGAAGATCACCCAGGAGCGGTCCTCCGGGGTTTCCAGGGCCTCGGCCACGAGACCGTATTTGGTGAACGGCTCGTCGGCCGATGGCACCATGAGGGTGTCGAACAGGCGGCCCAGCCCGGCCGCGCTTTCGCCCGCACGGGTGAAGGGGTTCAGGGTATCAAAGCCGCCCAGCGCCGCCAGCCGCAGGGCGCCGCCTTTGGGCGCGTCCGGATTGACATAGTCGAAATAAGCGAAGTCACGGCCGTACTTGGGCTGGCCGTGCATGGCCAGGGCATGCACGGGCGCGGTTGCGCCGTCATCCGCCGCTGCGGGCACGACCGCGAGCGGAACAAGCGGCGCGGCCATCAGCAGGACGACGGCGGCGGCGGCCAGGGCGCGGCGGCTGAACCGGGGTCTGACAGGCATGGGGCGGACGCTCCCGGGGGCAGGGTCAAGGGGTTGGGCGCGGGTCTGGTGATGCTCGCGCGGCGCGTTTCCGGCGCCGCTGGCAAAACCGGCGTACCGACGGTAGCATCGGGGCGCGTGTTTCGGAAGCCGTCGCGGTGCGCCGAAAAAACCGCCCGCCGCCGGATGGTCTGACGGTCTAGCGCCCGCCGCGCCGCCCGGTCGGCCCCCGGCGGACGCGACGCCCGGGTCCGCCGCGCGAAACCCCGCCCGTGTCCTCGCCGTCCTCCATCAGCTCGAACAGCAGCCCGCCGGCGATGGGGTCGGCCTCTTTCAGGCGCACCGTCACGGGCTGGCCCAGGCGATAGACGCGGCCGTGTTCGCGGCCTTCAAGCTGGCGGGCCTGTTCATTGTGCCAATAGAAATCGTCCGGCAGCGTGCTGATGGGAATCAGGCCGTCGGCCCCGGTCTCGTCCAGGGTGACGAACAACCCGGCGCGCGTCACCCCGTTGACTCGGCCCGAAAACACCGCGCCCACCCGCCCGGCCAGGAAAGAGACCGTGAAGCGGTTGACGGCGTCGCGCTCGGCCATGGCGGCGCGTCGCTCGGTGGACGAGATGTGGCCGCCGATGGTCGCGAACGCCGCCGCCTGGTCGTCCGCCAGCGCGCCGTCGCCCAGCCCGAGGCCCCGGATCAGGGCACGATGGACCAACAGGTCGGCATAGCGCCGGATGGGCGAGGTGAAGTGCGCGTATCGCCGCAAGCCCAGGCCGAAGTGGCCGATGTTCTCGGGCGTGTATTCCGCCTGCGCCTGGCTGCGCAACACCACCTCGTTGACAAGGTGCTCGTGTTCGGTGCCGCGCGCGCTTTCCAGCACGCGGTTGAACAGGTGCGGGGTCAGCACCTGGCCGGGGGCGAGTTTGATGTCGAGCGTTCGCAGGAAATCCCGCAGCGCCGTCAGCTTCTCGCGCGAAGGCTCGTCGTGAACGCGATACAGGCAGGGCTGGCGCAGGCGTTCCAGCTCCTCGGCGGCGCAGACGTTGGCGGCCACCATCAGTTCCTCGATCAGGCGGTGGCTGTCGTATCGCGGCCGCGGCTGGATGCCGACCACCTGCCCGCCGTCGTCCACGATGACGCGCCGTTCGGGCAGGTCCAGGTCCAGGCTGCCGCGCGCCTCGCGCGCCGCCAGCAGCGCCCGGAAGGTGCCGTGCAGCGGCCTCAGCACCGGGTCGAGCAATGGGCCGGCGGCCTCGTCCGGCGCACCGTCCAGAGCCATCTGGACCTGGGTGTAGGTCAGTCGCGCGGCCGAGCGCATGACCCCGCGCAACACCCGATGGCGGCGTTTATGGCCTTTGTCGTCCAGCCACATCTCCATGGCCAGGCAGCCGCGCTCCTCGTCCGGGCGCAGCGAGCACCAGCCGTTGGACAGCGCCTCCGGCAGCATGGGGACGACGCGGTCGGGGAAATAGACCGAGTTGCCGCGCCGAAAGGCTTCCTGGTCCAGGGCATCCTCGGGGCGCACGTACCAGGCCACGTCGGCGATGGCGACCAGCACATGCCAGCCGCCGGGATTGTCCGGGTCGGGATCGGGCTCGGCCCAGACGGCGTCATCGAAGTCGCGCGCGTCCTCGCCGTCGATGGTCACCAGCGGCACGGATCGCAGATCCTCGCGCCCGTCGGCCGGGGTGGGGCCGGCGGCGCGGGCCTGGTCCTCGGCCTCGGGCGGCCACTCCGTGGGAATGCCGTGGCTGTGGATACAGATCAGGCTGACCGCGCGCGGATTGGCGGTGTCGCCCAGTCGATCCTTGACCCGCGCCATGCGCAAACCGTAGTGGCGCCCGGGCACGACCTCGGCCTCGACCAGTTCGCCGGCCGCCGCGCCGCCGGTGTCGCCGGCGCGAACGACATACTCGTTGCGCTCGCGCCGGCTGGTGGGGCGCAGGCGCCAGCCCTCCGGCCCCTCGGCCAGCACGCCCAGCAGGCGCGAGGGCGCAGAGGCCAGGCGCTTGATCGGCTTGGCGGTGTAGGCGGCCTCGCCGTCGCGCGACAGGCGCGCCAGCACGCGGTCGCCGACACCGATGGCGGCGGCATGGCGCCCGGTCATGGGCAGCACCAGCACGCGCGGCGGCGGCCCAAGTTCGTCGGCGTCCCAACTGTCGGGCCGGGCCAGCAACTCGCCGTCCGCATCGGTGGCATGGACGGTCAGGACGGTAACCTCGGGTAGCGCGCCCGGCGGCGCGAAGCGCCGCTTGCGGCCGCGTTGCAGCAGGCCGTCCGCCTCCATCTCCTTGAGCATGCGGCGCAGCTCGGGGCGCTGCTCGGCGTCAAGCTGGAAGGCGCGCGACAGTTCGCGCTTGCCGAGGTGGTCGGGGTTGTCCCGGATATGGTCGAGCACCTGGGCGCGGGTCGGGAACGGCGCCTTGTGTGGCTTGCCAGAGGTCACGTCAGCCGCCTTGGTCGTGGGGGGTGGGGAGAGGAGGGCGCGCAGGGCAGATCGTCGCGCCCGGGCATGATGGCCAACATGGGCTCCGCCATCATCGGGGTCAAGGCGGGGCCGGCGCGTCCCGGCCGTCCGCCCTCAGGCCCCTGCCAGGACGGATTTGACCGTCTCGGCCAGCAGTTTCAGGCTGAACGGCTTGGGCAGGAAGTGGATGTGCGGACGCTCCAGGATGTCGCCGCGCGCGGCATCCTCGGAATAGCCGGAAATGATGATCACGCGCAGGTCCGGGCGTTGCTCCTGGGCGTGGCGGGCCAGGGCGGCGCCGTCCACGCCGGGCATGACCATGTCGGTGATCAGCAACGCCAGCGGCGGGGCGTCGGGCAGCATCTCGATCGCGGCCTCGCCGGTAGCGGCTTCCAGAACCGTATAGCCCTTGTTGCGAAGGGCGCGTGCCGCGAAGGCACGCACGGGGGCCTCGTCCTCCACCAGCAGGATGGTGCCGGCGCCGGACAGGTCCTCCACGTCCGGGTCGCCGGCGCCGGCGCCGGCGCCGGCATGATGGGCGCCATCGGTGCTGCGGGACTCCGGACTGTCTTCGCCATCGCCTTTGCCATCGCCTTTGCCTCTGGCCATCGGCGGTGGCAGCGGTGGCCGCAGCGGTACGGTGGCCGCAGGCGCGGGAACGCCGCGCGGCAGGTGCAGGGCGAACACGGTGCCCGCCCCGGGGCTGGAGTCGAC
>CAYFTQ010000219.1:0-4998 GCA_964346035.1 uncultured Roseospira sp.
CCGCATCAGGAACAGGTTGTAGCCGAACGGCGGCGTCATGTAGGCAATCTGGGTGGTGATGGTATACAAAACGCCGTACCAGACCAGATCGAAACCCAGCGCCGCCACCAGCGGCACATAAAGGGGCGCGACGATGACCAGCATGGCGGTATCGTCCAGGAAGGTGCCCATCAGCAGGAAACTGATCTGCATCAGGATCAGGATGACCCAGGGGTTGAGGCCAAGCTGATTGGTGAAAAGATCGTCGATGGCGCGCACCGCGCCCAGTCCGTCGAACACGGCGCCGAAGGCCATGGCGGCCAGGATGATCCACATGAACATGCACGAGACCGCCAGGGTCTGGCGCACGGAAACCTCGAACACCTCGCGCGTCATGCGGCGCTTGATCACCGCCGCTGCCACGGCGGCCAGCGCGCCGATGGCCGAGCTTTCCACCAGCGATGTCCAGCCGTTGATGAACGGCACCATCATGGTGGCGAAGATGGCCACCGGCAGAACGCCGGCGCGCAGCAGGCGCAGCTTTTCGGACAGCGGTATGTCCTGGAGCTCCTCGGCGGGCAGCGGCGGCCCCAGGTGCGGTTGCAGCCGGCACCGGAAGAAGATGTAGGCGATGAACATGGCCGCCATCACCAGGCCGGGGACGACTCCGGCCAGCCATAGCTGCCCGACGGGCTGGCGCGCGATCATCGCATAAAGCACCAGCACCACCGACGGCGGCACCAGGATTCCCAGCGACGATCCGGCCTGGACCACCCCGGTGACCATGCGCTTGTCGTAGCCGCGTCGCAGCAGTTCCGGCAGCGCGATGGTCGCGCCGATGGCCATGCCGGCGACGCTAAGGCCGTTCATGGCGGAGATCAGCACCATCAGCCCGATGGTTCCGATGGCCAGTCCGCCCGGAACCGGCCCCATCCAGACATGGAACATGCGGTAGAGATCGTCGGCCAGCCGGCTTTGCGACAGCACATAGCCCATGAAGATGAACATCGGCAGCGTCAGCAGCGGATACCACTTCATCAGCTTCATGGCCGCCGAAAAGGGCATCATCGATCCGCCGGTGCCCCACAGCAGCAGGGCCGCGACCGCCGCAACGGCCCCGATGGCGCCGAAGACCCGTTGCCCGGTCATCAGCATCAACATCATCGAGGCGAACATCAAAAGCGCGATCAGGTCATAGGACATCTTAAAGCTTGACCCTCCGGATCCGGGCGATGTCCTTGAACAGTTCCGAGACGGCCTGAAGAATCATCAACGCAAAGCCCAGGCACATGATCGACTTGATCGGCCACAGCAACGGCCGCCAGGCGGTGGGGCTGCGTTCGTCGTACTTGATGGCATAGAGCAAACTGTCGAAACCGCCGTACAGCATGACGCCCAGGAAGAAGATCAGGAACAGGACGGTGATGCCGTCGACCCAGGCGCGCGTGATCGGCGACCAACGGCCATAGAACAGGTCCATGCGCACGTCGGAGCCCAGTTGCATGGAATACGGCCCGCCCATGATGTAGTAGGCCACCAGCGCGAACTGGGCCATCTCCAGGGTCCACAGGGAGGGCAGGAAGAACGTCTTGGAGATGGACGACCACAACAGGATCGCCATCATGACGAACAGGCCGTACATCATCATGCGGCCGATCCGGTAATTCACGCTATCGACGATGCGGATATATGCCCGCATGAAGGCAGTCATCTCGGCCCCTCGCCTTGTCGTCGCCGGCATACCCGGCCCGGATCGGATCGGATCGGTTCCGGCCCGCCGGCCGCACCCGGCCGAGGGCGCCCGGATCCCGGCGCCAGGGAAGTCTATTGGCTTGCCGGTGCAATGGTCTACCGGAATTGTCAGATACCTTGCATCCGGGCGCGCGCGGCGGCTCCTTGTCGCCGCCGTGGCGAGTCCGTGTGGCGGCCATTCCAGGTCTTGGTGTGGGGTTCAGTGGGGTGGCTGACTGCGCCGTGTCATGCCGCTCGACGAAAAGGGGGACCTTTTCGCAGAGCAGCCGGTGCGTCTCTGGTGTCGCCGTGCGACACCCGCTTGAAGACCTGGCCGGCGCCGCGAAGCGGCGTACGGCCTCGATCCTGACCAGTCAGGATCAAGGCCGGTCGGTATCATGTGTGGGCCACCATCAAGCCCCCCCGCCGCAGCGGCGTCAGAACCGGAGCGTCGGAACCAGGGCCGGGTCGAGGCGGCGGACCCGCAGATACTGGGCCAGGATGTGCATCAGGGATTGGTGTGTGTCTTCCACCACTCCATAGTTGTCGCCCCGGACGTGCAGGTTGATGTCCGCGATGGCGCGCGTCCTGCCGCCCTCGAACCCGGTCATCGCCAGCGTCGTCAGGCCGTTTTCGCGGCCCCAGGCCAGCGCTCGCACCACGTTCTCGGAATCGCCCGACGAACTGACGGTCAGGACCGCATCGCCGGCCCGTGCAAGGCTGGAGAGTTGAAAGACGAACACGTCCGCGTACGACAGGTCGTTGGCCACGGCTGTCAGGATCGGCATGTTGTCGTTCAGGCTGATCACGCGTGGGCGCAACGGGGTATCCATGCGCACGCTCTTGACCATGTCACAAAGCAGGTGGCTGGAGACGGCCGCCGACCCTCCGTTGCCGCACACGAACAGGGACCCACCGGCGTCACTGACGGTTGCGATGGCCTCGGCGGCGCGCTCCAGCGCGCTTGCATCCACGGAGCCAAGGGCCTGACGGAGTTGATCGCCATACGCCACGAGATAGTCGTGCGCGGAAGCGGGAACAAAGTCGGGAAAGGTCATTTTTTCGGTCCACGGGGCCACGCCAGGGCAGCGGAGCGCCACCGGACCTGACAACAGAGGCTGACACGGGCCGGCACAGGCCGGCCACAGGGGCTGACCCATCCGGCGGCCCGCCGGCCCGACCGCGCTGGCGCAGCGTAGCCGGGTTTGGCGCTTGTCCCGGCTCGCCAGGACAGGGGCTGAACGATGAGTGCCTCGTATAGCGGCCGGCTTCGGGTGGCTCAAGGGTCTTTTTAATCGCGCCGCAGCCGGCCCGCCCCGGCTGCGATACCTCACGCCATGGGTCTGGTGCCTGCCCCCACCGTCACCGAATCACAACTCCGGCGGAGTTGTCCTATCCATTGCTCTTTCTATGTGTTGCAAACACAGGCCAAGCGGGAGCACAATAGTGGTTTCACGTGCCACGTGCGAGCAAGGAGGCGGTTTTGTCGGATGGATCAGGAGGACCCGGGGTCCGGGGGCAGCGAGACTCTGGGCTTGAGCGCGCCATCGGCGCTCGTGTCCGGGCGCTGCGGGAAAAGGCGGGATTGAGCCGCGAGGATATGGCCGCGCGGCTTGGCATCACGCCGGTACGGATGCGAAAGCTGGAGACCGCCACCGCCATCATTAATGTGGCCGTGTTGCAGCGCATCGCGCAGATTCTGGGCGTGAGGGTCGGGGATTTCTATCCCGAACCGGGATCGGGCTTGCCCCAGACCAGGACCGCGCCGGGTGGCTCGTCGCGAATGCGCCCGGTTGGTCCCCCGGCTGGCGGGCCGGGCGACCCGATGGCGCACCCGGAAAGCCTGGCCCTGATCAAGGCGTACTACGCGGCTCCGGCTCCGGTTCGCGCCAACTTCCTGGGGCTGCTCCAGACGTTCACGGCGGCGCGCGCGGGTATGGGCCGCGCCTGCTCGGGCGAGAGTCCCGACCCAACCCTGGTATCCGGCCCGCCAGGGGGGACGGGAGGTTGAGCCTCCCGGGTGCGGGCGCTTGTGTGGCGCGGATGAATGACGGACCCCCGCCGTCCCGGATGAACGGCCGCTGTCAGTCTGTCAGGGCCGCCGCCCGGTGTTCATTCCGGACGAAAGCGGCAGGCGCCCTTGCCGACAGGCGCCCTTGCTGACAAGCCCCAAGGGGGTGTTCATCAACGCAACAGAACCGGCGGTCGGGATCACGCGTCCTGGCGGATGGCGAACAGCGTATCGAAGCGGGCCAGGTCGAGCATCTCCCTGACCGCGCCTTGCGGGTTGCGCAGCGTGACCGTGACATTTTGCTGGCTGGCGCGTTCGCGCAACGTCAACAGAAAGCCGAGCCCGGCCGAATCCATATAGCTGACGTCCCTGAAGTCCACATCCACCGATTTCGGCCGTCCGGCCAGCACCTCGCCCACGACGCGCTCGAACAGGCCGCGGTCATGATGCACCAGTTGATCGCTGAGTCGCACAAGAGTGCTGTCGCCCCGTGGGGTGATTTCGTATTTCAACGGTTCCGTCTCCTTGCGTTGTTCTGGCTCCCATCGGGGCCACGGCTGGATGGGTGAAAACGCTACCCCTAGCGCGCGGCCGGCCGGCCCGCCGTGCGCCCGTCGATAAAGGCCGAGACATCCCGGGCCTGTGCATCATCCGGGTCCAGGCGAATATGGGTCGTCCCTCCGGTGATCGCCACCACTGTTCCAGGCAGGGTGCCGAGGTCCGGAACCGTGATCGTCAGGCTGTGTCCGCGCTCGGCGTTCAGGGCTCGATCCAGGGTGCCGACGCCGCTGCGGGCCAGATCCTGCAACAGGCACGATTCCGGGTTTCCTTTCCCCATATCAACCGTGACAGCGACGTTGACCGTATGCAAGACGCTCTGGTCGCGTTCTTCCTCGCTGCCGGCTCGCATCAATCTGTCCAGTGCCGTCTGCATGCTGCGCACGCGGGTGCGCACATCCTCGGCGGCGGCCTCGACGGCCTGGGCGTGCTCGCCGGTGATCCGGGTGGCGCTGGTCACCTCGGTAATGTTGTCCGACGAGTCCTGGGTGCTGCGCGCGGCCTGCTGGGCGTTCTGGCTGATCTCTCCCGTGGCGGCGGTCTGCTGCTCGACCGCGGCCGAGACGGCGGTCGAGGTCTCGCTGATCTCGCCGATAACCGCGGCGATGCCCTGGATGGCGTCCACCGCCTCGCGCGTGGCGGCCTGCATGTCGCCGATCTGGTTGGCGATGTCCTCGGTCGCCTTGGCGGTCTGGTTGGCGAGGGTCTTGACCTCGTTG
>CAYFTQ010000220.1:0-4996 GCA_964346035.1 uncultured Roseospira sp.
CGGTGTCCCGGTTGGTCCGGTGCCGTCGTCGTGGCTTGGGGCGGAGCCGGGCGCGCAGACCGGCGACGACGGTCACGTCAGGGAAAGATGACACGCAATGTCGATGTTTAACGTATCACGCAAGGAAATCGAGTGGGGCGGCCGCACGCTGGTCCTGGAATCCGGCCGCATCGCGCGCCAGGCCGACGGCGCCGTACTGGCCACGCTCGGTGAAACCACGGTGCTGTGTACTGCGGTGGGCGAGCACGCTCCGCGCCCCGGGCTGGACTTTTTCCCGCTTACCGTGCATTACCAGGAAAAGACCTTTGCCGCCGGCAAGATCCCGGGCGGTTTCTTCAAGCGCGAGGGACGTCCGACCGAAAAGGAAACCCTGGTCTCGCGCCTGATCGACCGGCCCATCCGGCCCCTGTTCCATAAGGGCTTCAAGAACGAGACGCAGGTTATCTGCACCGTCCTGTGCCACGACATGGAGAACGATCCGGACATCGTCGCCATGATTGGCGCCTCGGCGGCACTGACGCTGTCCGGCCTGCCCTTCATGGGACCGATCGGAGCGGCGCGTGTTGGCCACATCAACGGCTCGCCGGTGCTCAACCCGACCCTGGAGCAGATCAAGGACTCCGACCTGGACCTGATCGTCGCGGGCACCCGCGAAGGCGTTCTTATGGTCGAATCCGAGGCCAGGGAGCTGTCCGAAGAGGACATGCTGGCCGCCGTGACCTTTGGCCATGAGGCCTTTCAGCCGGTTATCGACGCCATCGTTGATCTGGCCGAGATGGCCGCCAAGGAGCCCCGCGATGTGCCGGAGGCCCCGCCAGAAGCCGAGACCGTGGCCAACCGCCTGCGCCAGATCGCGGCCGAGGGGCTGACCGCCGCCTACGCCGAGCCTGACAAACAGATGCGCCAATCCAGGATTGCCGCCGTCAAGGAAGAAGCCAAGGCCGCCTTCGCCGACGACGATACCGCCTTGGCCCTGTTCGGCGGCGCTTTCAAGGCACTGGAAGCCGACATTGTGCGCGGCACCATCCTGAAGACCGGGCAGCGCATCGACGGCCGCGACACCACGACGGTTCGCCCCATCGAGGTCGAGGCCGGCTTTTTGCCGCGCGCCCATGGCTCCGCCCTGTTCACGCGCGGCGAGACCCAGGCCATGGTCGTGGCGACCCTCGGCACCGGCCAGGACGAACAGATTGTGGACGCGCTGGCGGGCGAGTATCGGGAGCACTTCATGCTCCACTACAACTTCCCGCCCTACTGCGTTGGCGAGACCGGCCGCATGGGCGCCGGCCGACGCGAGATCGGCCACGGCAAGCTGGCGTGGCGCGCCCTGCGTCCGGTGCTGCCCGTGAAGGCGGACTTCCCCTATACCATGCGCGTGGTCTCGGAGATCACCGAGTCCAACGGCTCGTCCTCGATGGCCACCGTATGCGGGTCGTCGCTGGCCCTGATGGACGCCGGCGTCCCCATGCCGCGCTCGGTGGCCGGCATCGCCATGGGCCTGATCAAGGACGGTGACGAGTTCGCCGTCCTGTCGGATATCCTGGGCGACGAAGACCACCTGGGCGACATGGACTTCAAGGTCGCCGGCACCTCCGAGGGTGTGACCGCCCTGCAGATGGACATCAAGATCACGTCCATCACCAAGGAGATCATGGCGGTCGCCCTCAAGCAGGCGCGCGACGGACGCATGCACATTCTCGGCGAGATGGGCAAGGCCCTGGCCATGGCCCGTGAGGATGTCTCCGGCAATGCGCCACGCATTACCACGGTCAAGATCAACCCGGCCAAGGTGCGCGAGGTCATCGGAACGGGTGGTAAGGTGATCCGCGAAATCACCGAGACCACCCAAACCAAGATCGACATCGAGGATGACGGCACCATCAAGGTGGCCGCCACCGACGCCGCCAACGCTCAGCGTGCCATCGACTGGATCAAGGGCATCGCCGCCGATCCGGAGGTGGGCGTGATCTACACCGGCAAGGTCGTCAAGGTGGTCGAGTTCGGCGCTTTCGTGAACTTCCTGGGCAGCCGGGACGGCCTGGTCCACATCTCGGAGCTGTCCAAGCAGCGCCCCCAGAAGGTGGCCGACGTCGTGGCGCAGGGCGACACGGTCATGGTCAAGGTGCTGGGCTTCGATGATCGCGGCAAGGTCAAGCTGACGATGAAGCAGGTCGATCAGGAAACCGGCGAGGACCTGTCCTCCGCGCCGCAGGACTGATGCAGGCCGCCGGCCTCGGCCGGCGGGCGCGTGTTCGGCGGTGTGGCCGTTCAACGACGGGCGGGTGTCCTCTCGGGGGCGCCCGCCCGTGCCGTTTCTGGCCCGCCACGGCCTCCAGGGCGGGGTCGGTCTTCGAAAACCGGACCTTGAGGGCTTTCAAACCAGCCGCCTCGCCACTATGGTTTCCGGTCGTTCGAATCCCGCCCGGAGGCGCGCGACCATGGCTAGCGTTCTGTTTGTCTGTACCGGCAACATCTGCCGCTCCCCCACCGCCGAGGCGGTATTCCGCCGCAAGGCCGAGGCCGCCGGGCTGGCCGAAGCGGTCTCGATCGAGTCCGCCGGCACCACTGCCTTTCACGTCGGCGAGCCCCCGGACGCCCGCGCCGCCAAGGCGGCCCGTCGCCGCGGCTATATCCTGGACGGCCAGACGGCCCGCCGGGTGGAGCCGCGTGACTTTTCCCGTTTCGACCTGCTGATCGCCATGGACCAGGGCCACCACCGGACGCTCCTAGCCATGGCGCCGGACGACGAGGCCCGCGCCAGGGTGGTGATGATGAGCGACTTCGGCTCCCGCCCCGGCCGTCCCCGTGATGTTCCCGATCCCTACTACGGCGCCGGCGACGGGTTCGAACGCGTGCTGGACATGCTGGAGGACGCCGCCGACGGTCTGCTCGCACACGTGCGCGCGCGCGCGACAGGCCAGACGGACGAAACCGCATGAGGACCCAGGCCCGCGCGCTGATCGAACAGGTCGCCGGCACGCGCGTGCGGGGCACGCGACCGCTGTCCGGCGGCTGTATCGGCGAGGTGTACGCCGTCGATGACGACAGCGGCCGTGCCCTGGTGGCCAAGCTGGGCACGGGCGCGGGCAGCGGCCTGGCCCTGGAAGGCGCCATGCTGCGCCACCTGAACGCGCATGGCGTGCCCGTTCCGGACGTGCTGCACGCGGACGACCGCCTGTTGCTGATGACCCGCCTGCCATCCGGCGACGCGCTTGGCGCGCAGGTCCAGGAACACGCCGCCGTGGTCATTGCCGCCCTGCACGATCATGCCGGCCCGGCCTTCGGGTTCGAGTACGATACCGTTATCGGCGGCCTGCATCAGCCCAACCCGCGCGAACATCGCTGGGTGGACTTCTTCCGGGACCACCGCCTGCTCTACATGGCCGGCGAGGCGGCCTCTGCGGGGCGCCTGCCCGCGCCCGTGCATCGCCGGATAGAGGCCCTGGCGGCGCGCCTGGGGGAGATGCTGGAGGAGCCACCCCACCCCAGCCTGCTGCATGGTGACTTGTGGGGCGGCAACGTGCTGGCCTACCAGGGCCGGCTGTCGGGCCTGATCGACCCGGCCCTCTATTGGGGTCATCCCGAGATCGAACTGGCCTTCACCACCCTGTTCAGCACCTTCGGCACCGCCTTTTTCGACCGCTACCACGAGATGCGCCCGATCACACCGGGCTTTTTCAAGGAACGCCGTGACCTCTACAACCTGTATCCGTTGCTGGTGCATGTCCGCCTGTTCGGCGGCGGCTATCTGCGCAGCGTCGAAAGCACCCTGGACCAGTTCGGAGTGTAGTTGCCCGCATAACGGTGGCTTGAGCCGCGTACAAAACCATATAGAGCGGCCGGTCGGGGGAAACCCGCCGACAAGCGCTCCGCACGCCCAGCCAATCGGCCCGCCGGCAAGACTGCCCTACCCCACCTCGGCCAGGCGGGCGGCCTGGTCTTCGGCGATCAGAGCGTCGATGACCTCATCCAGACCCTCGCCGGCGATGATTCTGTCGAGCGTATACAGCGTCAAATTGATGCGGTGATCCGTCACCCGTCCTTGCGGGAAATTATAGGTGCGGATGCGCTCGGAGCGGTCGCCGGAGCCGACCTGGCTCTTGCGTGCCTCGGCGCGTTCGGCGTCGGCGGCGCGGCGCTGCTCGTCGTACATCTTGGCCAGCAGCATCTTCATGGCCTTGTCGCGGTTCTTGTGCTGGCTCTTCCCTTCCTGACATTGGGCCACGATGCCGGTCGGAATGTGGGTGATCCGTACCGCCGAATCGGTGGTGTTGACGTGCTGCCCGCCGGCCCCCTGCGACCGATAGGTGTCGATGCGCAGGTCCTTGTCGTCGACATGAACATCGACATCGCGGGCCTCAGGCAGGACCGCCACGGTGGCCGCCGAGGTATGAATGCGCCCGCCGGACTCGGTCTCGGGCACGCGCTGGACCCTGTGGACGCCGCTTTCAAACTTCAGCCGGGCAAAAACCTCATTGCCACTTATTGTGGCCAGAACCTCTTTATAGCCGCCGATCGGAGTGTCGGTCGCCTCCATGACTTCGAAACGCCAGCCCTGAAGGGCGGCGTGGCGTTCGTACATGCGCAACAGGTCGGCGGCGAACAAAGCGGCCTCGTCGCCGCCGGTGCCGGCCCTCACCTCCAGGATGGCGTTGCGTTCGTCGTCGGCATCCCTGGGCAGCAGCAGCAGGCGCACGTCCTGTTCCAACTGGGGCAGACAGGCGCGCAGGCGCCCGACTTCCTCCTCCGCCAGGGCGCGCATGTCGGGATCACCCAGCATGGCCTCGGCATCGGCCAGTTCCGCCCGCGCAACTTGCAGGGCGCCGATGGCCTCCACCACCGGGGTCAGGTCGGACAGTTCCTTGGACAGGCGCGGGATATCGGCGCTGTTGAGGTCCTGGCCGGAGAGCAGGGCTCCCAGTTCCTCGTGACGGGACACGACGCGGGTCAGTTTCTCTTCCAGGTTCATGATCAGGTGTCTTCACTATCGTCGGAC
>CAYFTQ010000221.1:0-4989 GCA_964346035.1 uncultured Roseospira sp.
GGTCGCCGACACGGACGGGGTGTTCGCGCGCAGCCTGCTGGTCACGGTCGGCGCCAGACACGGCGCCCGCAAGGGCCAGACGGTGCTGGCCACCGAGGGCCTGGTGGGGCGCCTGAGCGAGGTCGGCGCCCGTTCCAGCCGGGTTCTGCTGCTGACCGACATCAATTCGCGCGTGCCGGTGCTGCTGGAAGAAAGCCGCGCCCGCGCCATCCTGGTCGGCACCAACCGGGATCGCCCGGATCTGTCCTTCCTGAAGGCCAAGGCCGAGGTTTCGCCCGGTGACCGCATCGTGACATCGGGGGTTGCCGGCGCCTTTCCGCCCGGCCTGCCGGTGGGGGTTGTGGCGGCGGTCGATGACGGCGATATCCAGGTTGAGCTTTTCATCGAGGAAAGCCGGCTCGAACTGGTTACCGTGCTGGACTATGGCGAGGACGGACTGGTCGCCGATCCCGAGGACGACCCGGACGAGCCGGCCCCGAGCCCCGACGGCGCACCGGCCACGGGAGCACCGGCCACGGGGCCGGCGCCTGAGGGCGACGAGGAGGCGACGGAGTGACCGCAACCGGCCGAGCCACGCCGCGCGCGCGGCATCGTTGGTTGCTGCGGTCCCGGCGGTCCGGGCGTCCGGACCTGGCGCGATGGCGGCCGGCGGGGTGGTGATGAGACCGACCGCGATGCAGACCCTGGTGCTGGCGGGCCGGCGGCTGGTGCCGTTCGGGCTGTCGTTCCTGTTGCTGCTGCTGTCCGTTGCGCCCCTGATTTCTCCCGGTTTCTCACCGGCCGGCCCGATGATGATGCTGTTGTGCGTCTACTATTGGGCGGTGCATCGGCCGGACCTGATGGGATACATCGGGGGCTTCCTGCTGGGGTTGATGCAGGACATTCTGATGGGCACGCCGCCGGGCGTCAGCTCCCTGGTGTTGATGCTGGCTCAATCGGTGGTGATGACCCAGCACCGGTTTTTTGTTGGCAAGCCGTTTCTGGTAACATGGTGGGCGCTGGGCCTGGTGGCGCTGGGCGCCATCCTGATCAAGGTGCTGGCGATTGCCGTGCTGTCCGGATATGTGGTGGCGCCAAGACAGCTGGTCATGAGCTACGTCTTGACGCTGGCCGTCTATCCCTTTCTAGCCCTGGTTTTCAACCGGGCGCGCGTATGGCTGACAGGGGATGCCTGAGATCCATCGGGCCTGGATCCTGGCTGGCGCGCACCAGGGCCATGAGCGGCTTGGCGACAGGCGCGAGGACCAACGCTGATGCAGAAGGACGGCGACCGCTCCAAGGTTTTTACCCGCCGGCTCGTGCTGCTGGCCGGCGGCAAGGCGCTGCTGGTCCTGCTGTTGGGCGGGCGCATGTACTACCTTCAGGTGGTGGAGGCAGAGAAGTATCTGACCCTGGCCGAGGAAAACCGCATCAACATGCGGCTCATCCCGCCGCCGCGCGGTCGCATTCTGGACCGCTTCGGGGTACCGCTGGCCGTCAACCGGCAGAACTTCCGCGCCCTTGTGGTGGCCGAACGGACGCGCGACCTGGAGGCGACGTTGCGCGCCTTCGCGACCATGGTGCCGCTGGATGAGTACGACCACACCCGCGTGCTGAAGGAAAGCAGTCGCCGGCGCAGCTTTGTGCCGGTCACGGTACGCGAGAACCTGACCTGGGAACAGATGGCCATGATCCAGGTCAACACCCCCGACCTGCCCGGCATCATCATCGACGAGGGCCTGACCCGGGATTATCCCTATGGTGATCTCGGCGCGCACATCCTGGGCTATGTCGCGGCGGTCGCGGAAGAGCAGATCACCGGCGACGACCCGCTGTTGCAGTTGCCCAACTTCCGCATCGGCAAGGCCGGAATCGAGAAGGTCTATGACCTGCCCCTGCGCGGCAAGGCCGGCACCAGCCAGGTCGAGGTCAACGCGGTCGGGCGCATGATCCGGGAACTGCGGCGAGAAGAAGGCGAGCCCGGCCACGCCATTACCCTGACCATCGACATGCGGCTTCAGGAACTGGCCTCGCGCCGGTTGGGCGACCAGAGCGCGGCGTGCGTGGTCATGGACGTGCATACCGGCGAGTTGCTGGCCATGGCCTCCATGCCGGCCTATGACCCCAACGCCTTCGCGCGCGGCCTGTCGACGGACGAGTGGCGCCAGCTCAGCGGCAATCCCCGCAGTCCGCTGCGCAACAAGGCGCTTGTCGGGCAGTACGCGCCGGGCTCGACGTTCAAGATGGTGGTGGCGCTGGCGGCGCTGGAAAGCGGCATCATCGGACCGGAGCAGACCTTCTACTGCCCGGGTCACATGACGCTGGGCAACCATCGTTTCCATTGCTGGAAAAGCTGGGGGCACGGCGACATGACCATGACCTCGGCCATCGAGGAATCCTGCGACGTCTATTTCTACGAGGTCGCCCGGCGCGTCGGTATCGACCGCATCGCCGCCATGGCGACCCGCCTGGGCCTGGGCCAGGCCCAGAATCTGGAACTGCCGGGCGAGGCCAGCGGACTGATCCCGACCAAGGCCTGGAAAACGGCCACCCTGGGGGAACCCTGGGTGCAGGGAGAATCCCTGGTGGCCAGCATCGGGCAGGGTTACGTCCTGGCCACGCCGTTGCAACTGGCCGTCATGACCGCGCGCATCGCCAACGGCGGACTGGCGGTGCGCCCGACGCTGTGCCGGCAGGCCATCCAGGACGGCCACCTGGTCCAGCGCCCCGCGCCGGTGTTCGAGTCCCTGGGGATTTCCAAGGCCTCCCTGGCCTTGGTCAAGGAGGCCATGCGCCGCGTGGTCAACGGCCAGCGCGGCACCGCGCGCGGTTCCCGGCTGGACGTTGACGGCCAGACCATGGCCGGCAAGACCGGCACCTCGCAGGTGCGGCGCATCAGCATGCGCGAACGCGAGACCGGCGTGCGCACCAACGAAGAACTGCCCTGGAAGTTTCGCGACCATGCCCTGTTCGTGGCCTACGTTCCGGCCGAGGCGCCCCGCTATGCCTGCGCCGTGATCGTGGAACACGCCGGCGGCGGGTCGCGCCACGCCGCCCCCATCGCCCATGACGTCCTGGCCGAGACATTGCGCCTGGACCCGTCGCGCCGGCGTGCCGGCGGGGATATCGCCGCCCTGCCCGAAGCGGCGCCCGGCGGGGAGGTTCGGCCATGATGCGCGCCGGCCTGATGACCGCGCGCATGAAGCGCGGCGAGATGACCCTGGGCGAAAAGCTCTGGCAGGTGAGCTGGTCGCTGATCGTGATGATCTCCATGCTGGCCGGCATCGGCGCGGTGATGCTGTATTCGGCCGGCAATGGCAGCATGGAGCCCTGGGCTTCGCGCCACATCACACGGTTCGGCGTCGGCCTGGTGGTCCTGATGGTGGTGGCGATGATCGACATCCGGCAGTGGATGAAATATGCCTATTGGCTGTATGCGCTGGCGCTGGTGTTGCTTGTCGCGGTGGAGGTCAAGGGCACCATCGGCATGGGTGCGCAACGCTGGATCGACCTGGGCGTTTTCCAGCTTCAGCCGTCGGAGATCATGAAGGTGGCCCTGGTGCTGACCCTGGCCCGCTTCTTCCACGGCACCGACCTGAACGATGTCGGCCGGCCCCTGCTGCTGATCGTGCCGATCATGCTGGTCATGGTGCCGGTGGCCCTGGTCCTGCGCCAGCCCGACCTGGGCACGGCGTTGATGATGCTGGCCGGGGCGGGGGTGTTGTTCTTCGTTGCCGGGGTGCGGCTGTGGATGTTCGCCGTTGTGCTGGTGATGGCGCTGGCAGCGGTGCCGATCGCGTGGCAGGTGCTGCACGACTATCAGAAGCAACGGGTGCTGACGTTCCTGAACCCGGAACGCGACCCGCTCGGGGCCGGCTATCATATCCTGCAATCCAAGATCGCGCTGGGATCGGGCGGCCTGTCGGGCAAGGGCTTTCTTCAGGGAACCCAGAGCCACCTCAATTTCCTGCCGGAAAAGCAGACCGACTTCATCTTTGTGATGCTGGCCGAGGAATTCGGCATGTTGGCCGGGCTGGCGCTGCTGGTGCTTTATGGCATGGTGCTGGCCTATGGTCTTGCCATCGCGCTCAGGGCACGCAACCAGTTTGGCCGGCTGGTGGCGGTCGGTGTCACGATGACGTTCTTCCTGTACGTGTTCATCAACATCGCCATGGTGATGGGTCTGATCCCGGTGGTCGGCGTGCCGCTGCCCCTCGTCAGCTATGGCGGGACCGCCATGATGACCCTGATGCTGGCCTTCGGCCTGCTGATGAGCGTATGGGTTCACCGCGATGTCCAGATCGGTCGCCGCGGCGCCTATGACGACGGCTAGGGCCTGTTGACAAATAGGATTCACAGGGCGGCCGAGATTTGCACAGTGAACCGCCCCGGGTTTCGCGCACGAAAAAGGGCGCCACCCTGGACCCTAGGGGGCGCCCTGCAAAGCCCGGATATTACATTGAAAAACTGGAGCGGGCGATGAGATTCGAACTCACGACCCCAACCTTGGCAAGGTTGGGGATTCGTAGCCGAATCAGATAGTTACGCTAATTATCGCGACCACTCACGTGCACGCGAAGCCAGGAGCTGCTGGCCGATGCGTAACAATCGCGTAGCACTGTACCGAGAAACCGGCAGGGAGTCCGACCGACCATCAGACGCTACAGACTCAGCTGACGTTGCCCGGATCGCCCTCCTAGAGGGAGGGCGTCATGGCTATTGATTGGGCCCGCCTGCATCGCCTGGGGTTCAGCGTGTTTCCGCTGCGGGAGCGCGACAAGAAGCCGTGGGGAAAATGGCGCCAGTACCAGGACCAGCGGCCATCCGATCAGGACATTGCGACCTGGTCAAAATCGCCGGCCTGGAATTGTGGCATCGCGACCGGCAGGGTCTCGGGCATCGTGGTCCTGGACGTCGACAGCATGGAGGCGGACAAGGCGGTCAGGGCCAAGAGCATCCCATCGACCCCGACAGTCAGGACCGCCCGCGGACGCCACTACTATTTCAGGC
>CAYFTQ010000222.1:0-4987 GCA_964346035.1 uncultured Roseospira sp.
GCGCTGCGGTCCGATCCGCCGGGCCGGGCGGCGTTGCGATTGTCGGGCGCGCCGGAGGTGTCGGAGGTGTCGGAAGTCATCGTGGTGGTGTTCCGTTTTGTCCCTGTGGGGGCGCCCGTGGGGGAGCCAGTATCATGGTATTGAAAAATCCGCCGATCAGGTTCGTCGTGGCCATCTTCCTGACCGTGGCCATTGGTGCAAGCTCGTTGTGGTTTGCCGTCGGTGCCGCGGCGCCGCCGGTCGGCGGCACGGCTGGGTCGCTGGGCCTGAACGGACCGGCCGTACCGGTCCAGGCCGGGAGCCCCGCGTTCAAGCGCGAGGACGGCGGCAGTGTCACCCTGGAGGCCTTTCGCGGCAAGATCGTCCTGCTGAATTTCTGGGCCACCTGGTGTCCGCCATGTGTTCAGGAACTGCCGGCGCTGGATCGGGTGCAGGCCAGATTCGGGGGCGAACGGTTCACTGTGGTGCCAGTGTCAACCGACATGCTGGGGGCCTCTGCCCTGCGCACGTTCTATCGGCGCCACGGCATCGAACATCTGCCGATTTTTCGGGACGAGCGCGGCCGGCTGGCCAAGGCCATGGGGGTGCAGGGATTGCCGACGACGTTCGTGCTGGATACGGACGGCAGCGTGATAGGCACCCATACCGGCTTCAAGCACTGGGACGACCCGGCGTTCCTGGCGACGCTGTCGGAGTTGATCGCGCTATCGCGTTAAAGTGGATGGCGGCCGGTGTGGATCGCGCCGGAGTTCATTTTGATCGGGTCCATCACTGCTGAATAGCACAGTTCTGGCCGACTCGGGCGTCCCATTTCAGCGATTCCCTTTTCGGACCGACACGGATGAGGCCGCTTCCGGTGGGTCTCCGGCGCCATGTCCTGGTGCCCTGGTCATCCGCCGTAATGAGCCCGGCCGGTTCCGTTTTACGCGCTCGGCGAGGCCGGATCGGACGCGATTCGCCCATGGGCTTGGCTGCACGAGGGGCGATCCGGGGGCCTCCTGCAAAAACGGAAGTTCAATGCGGACATCGCCCTTTCGTTTAATGAACGATTTTTCATAAACGAGAAATCTTGGGGCCATCGTGACAATGCCAACCTGGATCATGACGAGAGCGACCCTGTTCGCGGTCTTCCGTCCCCCCGCCGGCGGTGCGTTTCCCCCACGCGTCGCCGGCTTTTTTTGGGCGGTACCGATGATTCTGCTCCTGGCTGCGTGCGGGCAGGGGCCGGCCGCCGATGTCCGTCTTGCGCCCCGGGTCGTGCCAGAGCTGGAGCCGGCGCCGGCGTCCACTGTTGCCCGCCCTGCTCCGGCGATCCCCGCCGAGGGCGGGGCACAAGGCCGACTGGCTGCGCTCAGGGATCATGTGGCGCGGCTGGAAGGACTGATCGCCGCGATTGAGGCCGGTGGCGTCTCGACGTCGGAACAGGCGGATCTGGCGCGCGCCCAAGCCCGCCTGCATGGCGCCCGTGCGGAGATCATCGCGGTGGCGGCGCAGGCGGCCAAGGCGCGCTATCGGCTTGAAGCCCTGGCCGGTGGGGCTTTGCGCGCGGACCCACCGCCGACCTCACGCTGATCGCACGGTATACCGGTTCATGCGGGCCGGCCGGCGTCAGATCAGGAACAGCGTGTCAAGGGCGCGGAACAGATCATCGCCGAAGGTGGCGCCCTTCTTGATGATGGGGACGCGCTTGGGTACCAGCGCCAGCAGTTCGCAGTCTGGGTCCAGGCTGGTGATCAGGGCCGCCGGCACGTTGCGGGTTTCCGGCATGGCTGTCAGGCCGATGGTCAGGTCGATTCCGCTCAGCCCGGGCATGACGGCGGAAATGATGATCATGTCCGGCTTGGCGCGCACGATCAGGGGCAGGGCCTCAAAGGTCGAGCTGATCTGGACCGTTCGATAGCCGCATTGCTGGAGTTCGCGCTCCACGAAGTGGGTCTGCGCGCCGGGCTCCATGACCAGCATGACCTCGACGTCGCGGATTTCGACATCGGCCGGCGCAAAGCCGCGCTTGGCCGGCAGACGCCGAACCAGCGGACCCAGTTCGGCATCGACGCCGACCCGGCCTTCGCTGGCGTCCAGGATGGTCTCCATGAACAGTTCAAGATCGCTGATCATCAGTGCCGGGGCGACCGAGCGGGTTTCGGACAGGTAGTCCTCAAGACGGAGCCCGATGGCGGCCAGCGGAATCAGTCCCAGCGTGTCCGCCTGCCCGCGCATTGAAACGCCCAGCCGCTGGCCGCTGCGGACAAGGCCGGCCAAGGTCTCCGGGTCGTGGCGGGCGTGCTCCAGGGCCACGGTCAACTCCCGCGCGCGGTCGCCGATCTCGTCCAGGAACTCCTGGCGCATTTCGGCCCGGACGCTGTCCGTGGCGCCGGAGTGATGATGGTCGGACATGCCGGGCCCCTTCCAGTCAGCCCCGATGATCCGGGAGCGCGCGCGTTGTCGTCCAAACCCCGACCGGGGTCGGGTCAGGGGGCGTGCCGGTCCGCTGCGTCGTCATCCGCACTGGCCGAGGGGGGCGCATCGGCCTGCGTGATTTCGCCCACGCTGGCCATCAGTGTCGGGTCGGGCGCCATGGCGGCGGCGACGGACTGGGCGTCGGGGTTGTTCTCGACATACGGCTTGTAGCGCATGTCTTCGCCCAGCACGTGGTTCATCAGCCAGCCCTTGAGGAAGACCAACAGGCTCCGCGGATCGACCGCGGCGGGGTCGTCCTGATAGCGTTCCAACCAGTCGCGGACCTGTGCCTTCAGGATCTGGTGACGCGCCGCGTGGTCCTCCGCGCCGGGGAAGTTGGCGGCCCGCAACAGGGCTTCTTCACGCTCGAAGTGATAGCCGGCGTAATCCCAAAGGCTGTTGAGAACGCTTCCCACCACCCAGTCATTCTCGGTTTCTGTAACGGCCTGTGGCAGCGTGTTGATCAGGTCGATGAGAACGCGGTGGTCGCCGTCCATGTCCCGGGCGCCGACCGACCAGGCGGCGGTCCAGTTCAGCGGGGCCGTATCGTCGTCGGGCTCGATACCGCCATCACGGTCGTCCGTCTCGTCCGCTGCCGGGCCAGTCAGGTCGGGCGTCAGGTCGGGCGTCAGGTCGGGCGGGTCTTCCGCTGATTCCAGCAGGAGATCCTCGGTGATGTGGGGGTCCACGGTGTCGGCGCCGGCACCGGGATCGAGTCCTACCGTGTCGTCCTCGACGTCGAACGGGTCCGCCTCTTTCGGCAGTTCCGGAGCCTCCTCAAAGATCAGCTCGTCGGAGTCGTCGTCTCCGTCGTCTCCGTCGGTCGCAGCCGGCGTCAGGTCGGGCGTAAGGCCGGATGTCGGCGCCCCCCCGGTGCCGTCCTCATCGGCCAAGGGCGCCGTGTCCCATTCAAGATCCTCAAGCTCGGGCGCGGCGTCGGTTTCGGTCTGCGCCTCGGTCTCCATCTCCGGTTCCGTCTCGGCCAGCGGAGGGGTGTCGGGCGGCCGTGTCGGATTGGCGTTGCCGCCGGTGCCAAACGTGGCGGAAACCAGGGCTTCCGACCGGGCAATGACCTGCTCCAGGTCCTGGTCGCCCTGGCCCAGATAGCGTGCGCTGTCGTGGATGCGCTGGGTCAGCGAGGTCAACGCCGTAATCAGAAGTTGGTTGGTCTCCTCCAGGGCCTGAAGGCGCGCGTCGCGGTCTTCGAGATCCTCGCGAATGGCCTGGTAGCGCTGCTCGACCACAACGAAAAGGTCGTTTAACGTTTTCAGGCTGTCGTTGCGCTTGCCGTGCGGCCCGTGCAGCGACGCCACGGCCTCTTCCGCCGCCGCGATGACGGACGATGCGACCGCTGTCTGGTCCTTGCCGCTGGTTGGTTCGTTCATTGCGCAACGCCCTCCTGGCCCCACGATTCTGCTGATGGAGCCTACCGTAGCATGCGGCCCTCCCCCCCACAAAGTCCGCATGCGGCGACCTGCGATTGGCTTGTTGTCGGGTTTGAGGCGGGCCTTCACCCCGTGGTGGCGCGGTTGCGTGATGTCGCCGTGGCGCCCGGTGTTCTGGCGCTGGAGCCGCCGGGGCGCGATCCGGCGGCTTCGGCGCGGGACTCGGCGCGGTGGCTGGCGCGGCAGGTGGACCGGGTGTTGCTCGACTCGGCGCCCGACGCCGTGCTGGTCACGGCGCCGCCCTGGTGGGCCGGGATTGCCCTGCAACGCCGTGCCTTGGGACTCGGCGCGGCGCCGCGCTGGATCGTGCGGGCGCCGGACGGCGACGCCGGTGCGCCGGCCCGTCGAGAGGCGTGCGTCCGCGCCTGGTTGTCGGAACGATCGCTGACCCTGGCCGACGCGGTGTTGCCGGTGCCACGGCCCGGCGAGATCTCCCTGCCGCCGGAGGCCTTGGCCGGCGGCGGCCGCGCCTGGCTGGAATCGTTGCCCCACGGAGGGCGCGCGGCTTTGGCGCGGCAGGCGTCCGCCCCGCCCGTCTGGATCGGGATCGTCATCGTGCATCACGATCGACCGGCCCTGTTGGGGCAGGCGCTCGACTCCCTGGCGCGGCAGAGCCGGCCGGCGGACGCCCTGGTGGTGGTCGATGCCGCCACGCCGGGGGCCGATGCCCGGGCCGGGGCGCGCGATTGCGCGCGCACCATGGGACGGCCCCGGGCGCGCTGGGTGGCTGCCGCCTCGGCCAGTCTGGGAGCGGCGCGCGCACTTGGCGTCGGGGCACTGATCCAGCGTGGCGCGCCGGCTGACGGATGGGTTTTGTTCATGGATGACGACAATGTCGCGGCACCCGACGCCCTGGCGCTGTTCGCCCGCGCGGCGGCCAGCGGCGGGGCCGATCTGTGGACCTGCTGGGCGGCCTTGTTCCAGGGCGAGGCCCCGCCCCCGGCCGGCGCGGACCCCGAGCGGGCATCCCTGTATGCGCCGCCGGGACCCGTGCCCGGTCTGCTGGACGGCCCGGCCAATCCGGCCGGGGATGCCAACATGTTGATGCGGCTGGCGGCCTTTCGGAGTCTGGGCGGCTTTGACCC
>CAYFTQ010000223.1:0-4979 GCA_964346035.1 uncultured Roseospira sp.
TGCCTTCCTGGATCAGGTCCAGGAACTGAAGGCCCCGGTTGGTATATTTCTTGGCGATGGAAATGACCAGGCGAAGGTTGGCCTCGATCATCTCCTTCTTGGCCATGGTGGCCTCGCGTTCGCCCTTCTGAACGGTGTGGACGACGCGGCGGAACTCCGGAATGGGCAGGCCCGAGGTCTCGGTCACCTGGGCGATGCCGCCGCGCAGTTCCAGGATGTCCTTCTCGAAGCGGGCCGCGAAGTCGCGCCACGGCTTGCCCGGCAGGGCGCGCACGTCGTCCAGCCAGGTGGGGTCCATCTCGCGGCCGTGATAGGCGTTCAGGAAGTCGGGACGCTTGATCCTGGCGCGCTCGGCCAGACGCAGAAGCTTGCCTTCCAGCATCATCAGGCGACGGTTCAGGTCGTTGAGCTGTTCCACAAGTTCGTCAATGCGGGCGTTGTTGAGGTGGACGCCCTCCATCAGATCGATCAGCTCATGGCGCAACTTGTCATAGCGTTTCTCGGTCGCCGGGGCGACGGCATCGCCCTTTTGCAGCACGGACAGCCGCTGATCCTGCACCTTCTTGAGCTTGGTGTAGGTGGCGGCGATCTTCTCGAACGTCTCGATCACGCGCGGCTTGAGTTCTTCTTCCATCGCCGACAGCGAGATGTTGTTTTCCTCGCCCCCGTTGGCTCCGTCGCCGTTGGAGTCGTCGTTTTCGGGCTCGGGCTCGGCCTCGCCCGTGGCCGGGCCATCGCCGTCCGCCGTTTCGGCGTCTCCCGTCCCGGTGTTGGCGGGCGACGCCGCGTCGGCCTTGCCGGTGCCGTCCGAGCCGCCGTCGTAGGTGGTCTCCAGGTCGATGATCTCGCGCAGCAGCCTGGGACCGGAGATGAGTTCGTCATGCCATTGCAACAGGGCGCGGATGGTCATGGGGCTTTCGCAGATGCCCCCGATCATCATTTGGCGGCCGGCCTCGATGCGCTTGGCGATGGCGATCTCGCCCTCGCGCGACAGCAGTTCGACCGAGCCCATCTCGCGAAGGTACATGCGCACGGGATCATCCGTGCGGCCCATCTCGTCTTCATTGACGTTGCCGGCGGCCGGGCTTTCGACCACTTCGGCCTGCTCGGTCGACTCGGCCTCGGCGTCCTCGGACTCGACGACGTTGACCCCCATCTCGGAGAGCATCGCCATGGTGTCCTCGATCTGTTCCGAGGATACGTCCTCCGGCGGCAGCGCCTGGTTCAATTCATCATACGTGACGTAGCCGCGTTCCTTGCCGCGCTGAACCATCTTCTTGACGGCGGCGTTCATGGTATCCAGGAGAGGGCCCTCGCCGCCATCCTCGCCGGATTCGCGCGCTTCCGCCGTCGTTGCCGCCTTGGTCGCCATTCGTACTCCGCTCCGCAATCATCGCCGGTTCGGGATCAAGGGGCCGACGGGCACGCTGGCGCGCCCCGCAGAGCGGCCACGGCGCTTGATCGCCCCGGCCCGCTGCCCCCTTCGCTCCGATGGTGTTCCCGAGGTCCTTACGTTTCCACCGCGCTCAAGACTCTCCGGCGCCCGACGAGTCCAGAATGTCGGCCCGCGCCGCCTGTAGCGCCATCAGCCGCGCCAGCGCCTTTTCGCCCGTTTGCCCCGCCACCAGGTCGGCCTCGTAGCGGGCCCGCGCCTCGCGAAGGTCTTCCTCGATGGATGCCCGGCCGTACAACTCGAACAATTCATGCCATCCCCTCAAGGCATCGGCGGGCTGCGCCGAGGGCTGGGAAAACGTCGGGTAGAGATGGGCGCCCGGACCCAGGACCCGCGCCACGGTCCCCTCATGTCCAGACGCCTTGAGATGGTTCACAAGTGTGGCGGTGTCAAGCGCTGGCCCGGTCGTGGTCCACTCGTGATAAATCTTTAGAAGTGATGATCGCATATCTGACAACCCGGGATCATCGAACACCAACAACCCCAGTCGTTCAGCCACCTTGTCGAGCAGGTCCGGATGGTTGAGCAGCGTGGCGATGAGAATCGATTCCTGCAACCGCCGCGCCGGCAGGGCGCCGGCCGGATTGGCGGTCCCGGGCGGCGGCGGCGGGCGGGCACCCGGCGCGCCAGGCCGGGGCGACCGGGCACCGCGCGAACCCGCCGGGCGGCCGGCCTTGATTTCGGACCAGAAGCGATCGCGCAGGGCGGCCCGGTACTGCTGGGCAACGGCGCGATCCTCGATCGCCTGGGCGGTGCGTTCGATATCGCGTTCCAGGCCGGCGCGCCGTTCCGGCGTGTCCATGCGGTGGTTCGCCCGCAGCCGGCGCCAGCACATCTCGACCATGGGAACGGCCCCGTCCAGAACGGCCCGCATGGCGCCGGGACCGCGCGCGCGGATCAGGTCGTCCGGGTCCTGGCCCGTTGGCAGCAGGGCAAAGCGCAGGCTGTATCCCGCCGCCACCATGGGCAGGACCCGATCCAGGGCCCGCCCGGCGGCCCGCTGGCCGGCGGTATCGCCGTCGAAACAAAGGACAGGCTCGGGCGTCAGCCGCCACAGCATCCGGATTTGCTCTTCCGTCAACGCGGTGCCCAGTGGCGCCACCGCCTGGGGAAAGCCGGCCTCCGCCAGGGCGATGACATCCATGTAGCCCTCGGCGACGATGACCTCGGCGCGCTCGCGGATGGCCGGGCCGGCCTCGTGCAGGCCATACAGCAGGCGGCTTTTCGAGAACAGCGCCGTTTCCGGCCCGTTCAAGTATTTGGGCCGGCCGTCGCCAAGCACCCGCCCGCCGAACGAGACCACCGTACCCCGGCGATCGCGGATCGGGAACATGACCCGGTCGCGGAAGGTGTCATAGGGCCTGGCGCCGTCGTCGGGCCGGCCCACCAGGCCGGCGTCCACCAGCGCACCCTCGGCATGGCCGTCGCGGGCCAGGGCGGCACGCAACGCGCCCCCGGGCGGCGCGTAGCCGAGGCGAAAGCGCGCTATGGTTTCCTCACTCAGGCCACGCGCGATCAGATACTCCATGGCCGCGCGTCCCTCGGGCAGGCGCAGGCGCTGTTCGAACAGGGCGCAGGCGGCCTCGACCAGCTCTTCCAGCGAGGCCGCACGGGCCTCGCGTTCGCGGGTTTCCGGGTCTGGACGGGGCACCTCCAGCCCGGCCTCGGCGGCCAGGGACTCGATCGCATCGGGAAAAGACATGTTGGCGATGGCCATCTGGAACGAGATGACGTCGCCGTGCGCGCCACAGCCGAAACAGTGATAGTGGCCGTCCTCGTAGACATGAAAGCTGGGCGTCTTTTCCCCATGAAACGGGCAGCAGGCCTTATGATTGCGGCCGTTGCGGATAAGCCGGACATGACGCCCGACCAGCGTGGCCAGGGGCACGCGGGCCTTCAACTCTTCCTTGAAGCCGCCTGGCAGTGACATGTTTCGGTCCTTGCAAGGCCCCGGGTCGGGCCGGTCTTGTCCCCGTTCAGGCCAGACGCGCCCGCGCCCGCCTGCTGGCCAGGCCGAAGTCCATCCGCCCGGCGTAGCGTTCGCGCAGGGTGGTCATGATCCGGCCCATGTCCTTCAGCCCGACGACCCGGGCGCGTTCGGCCGCCAGCTCGCCGATGACCGACTCGACCGCCGAGTCGATCTCGGCCGCGTTCATCTGGTGCGGCAGGAAGCGTCGGATCACGTCGATCTCGGCGCGCTCCTGCTCGGCCAGGTCCATGCGGCAGCCCTGCTCGTACAGCACCACCGCGTCTGCGCGCTGCTTGATCATGGATTGCAGCATGTCCAGGATATCGGCATCCGCCAGGGCCTGCCCCCGCTCGCGCGCACCGATGTCGCGGTCCTTCAGGGCGGCCAGGATCAGCCGGATGGTGCCGACCGCGCGCTGATCCTTGGCGCGGATGGCATCCTTGAGGCTTTCGTTGAGACGATCACGCAACATTCGGTCGCGCCCTTTTGCGATGAGGCCGGAACGGACCCGGCACGAGGCAGGGGAGGTAGTCAGAATGCCCGCCCTTGTCAAACGGGTTTGGGCGACCGGGGTTGGCGGCGGTCCGTGTTGACTTGCGGGGCGCCGGCGCCCTATCCAGGGCGCGCGTTCCGATTTCTCCGATTCACGGGTTGCCCATGTCCGACACGCCCGCCGCCACCGCCGCCGAACCCGCGCAGGGACCGGCGGGGGCCACCGCTGCCCTCGTGCTCTCCGATGGTCAGGTCCTGTGGGGGCGTGGCGCCGGGGCCATTGGCGAAGCCGGCGGCGAGGTTGTCTTCAACACCGCCATGACCGGCTATCAGGAGGTCATGACGGACCCCTCCTATGCCGGCCAGATCATCACGTTCACCTTTCCGCACATCGGCAACGTCGGCGCCAACGCCGAGGACATCGAGTGCGCCACACCCTTCGCGCGCGGCTGCATCCTGCGCGCCGACATCACAGAGCCGTCGAACTGGCGCGCCATGCAGTCCCATGACGCCTGGTTGAAGGCGCATGGCCTGGTCGCCATGAGCGGCGTCGATACCCGCCGCCTGACGCGCCGCATCCGCGACGCCGGCGCGCCCAACGGCATTCTGGTGCACCGGCCCGACGGCCTGTTCGACCTGGACGCCCTGAAGGCCCGCGCCGCCGGCTGGCCCAGCCTGAAGGGCCTGGACCTGGCCGCCGCGGTGACCTGCACCCAGACCTATGGCTGGGACCAGACCCGCTGGAGCATTGCCCACGGCTATGGCACACAGGCGGCGCCCCGTTTTCATGTCGTGGCCATCGACTATGGCGCCAAGCGCAATATCCTGCGTTCGCTGGCGTCGCATGGCTGCCGTGTCACCGTGGTGCCTGCCGGTACCGACTTCGACGCCATCATGGCGCACGACCCGGACGGCATCTTCCTCTCCAACGGCCCCGGCGATCCGGCCGCCACCGGAACCCATGCCGTTCCCGTGGTGCGCCGGCTGGTGGAGACCGGCCGGCCCGTCTTCGGCATCTGCCTGGGCCACCAGATCCTTGCCCTGGCGCTGGGGGCGTCCACCTAC
>CAYFTQ010000224.1:0-4955 GCA_964346035.1 uncultured Roseospira sp.
CGAACAGGATCTGGAACACCAGGATGCCGCCGCAGACGATGACGCCGTTCATCAGATAGCGGGCCAGATCAACCTGGGTGAAGGCATCGACATAGTTCTGCCATTCCAGCCGGCTGGGCAGCAGGTCGATGCCGCGCGTAAAGATCTCGTCGGCCGGCTTGAGGGACAGCGAAACCATCCAGACGAACGGCAGCAACACCACGGCGGCGCCCAGCAACAACCCGGCCAGCGCGAAAATATCCATGGCGGAGAGCCGGTGTTTCATCGGTAGTGCACCCGGGATTCAAGGACACGGAACTTCAGCGCCGTGAACAGCAGCACGAAAACGAAAAAGACCACGGTGATGGCGCTGGCGTAGCCGGCCTTGAAATAGACGAAGCCCTCGCGATACAGCGCATAGACCAGTGTGTCGGAAGCGAACGCCGGCCCGCCCTTGGTCAGGGTGGCCACCGTTTCGAACACGCGGAAGGCCGTGGTCGCGGTGATAACCACAACGAACAGTGTGGTCGGCCCCAGCATCGGCCAGGTGACGGTCCAGAAGCGTTCCCACGACTGGTCGGCGCCGTCCACCCTGGCGGCTTCGTAAAGTGACGGGGGGATGGCTGACAGGCCGGCCAGGAACAGCACCATGTTGTAGCCGACCGACTGCCAGATGCCGATGGCGGCCAGGGTGTAGAGCACCAGCCCCCGATCCGACAGCCAGTCATGGCGCGGCAGACCCATGCTCACCAAAGCCGTGTTGACCGGGCCGATGGTCGGGTGCAACACCATCTGCCACGCGATGGCCATCGCCACCAGCGTCGCCGCGACGGGCAGAAAATAGACCGCGCGCAGGATGTTGGACAGCAACCCGGCATGCCGCGCCAGCCGGTGCAGACCCAGCGAAACCAGCAGCGCCAGGGTGATCGACACCGGAATGACGATGGCGGCATAGATCAGCGTGTTGACGATGGCGCGTCGGCCCAGAGGGCTGGACACCATGTCGGCGTAATTCTGCAGGCCGATCCAGTTGAACGTGCGGGCGCCGAACTGGTAATCGGTGAAGGACAGCATCGCCACAAGCGCGACCGGCACGAAGATCAGGACCGTCATGGCCAGGGTGGCGGGCCCGACCAGCCACAGCGTGGTCAGGCCCTCCCGCCAGGCGCGCGCCCCGCCCGTCATGCCGCCGCCCTTTCCAGCGAAAGATCCAGGCGCTCGCCGCCATCGGCGTCGAACACGTGGACGTGCTCGGGTGCGAAGCCCAGCCGCAGGGCCGCATTCGGCGCCGGCGAGGTGAAGGTCCCCGGGGCGACGGCCCGGATTTCGAAACCCTCGGCGATCTTCAGGGTCAGCACCGTCTCGGCGCCCAGATACTCGGCGCCGACAAGGTGCCCCTCCAGCGGGCCGGCCGGATCGAGATACAGATGCTCCGGCCGCAGCCCGATCACGACGGCGCGCGGCGCCGCCAGCCCGACCGGCCGGCAGCGCGCGAACGCGCCGGAGGCCTGTCCCGGGGCCAGCGAGACCGGCACCAGATTGATGGGGCGATCGCCGATGAAGGCCGCCACCGCCTGGCTTTGCGGGGCCTCGTACAGGGTGCGCGGCGGCCCGATCTGGGCGATCCGCCCGTCCAGCATCAGGGCCACCCGATCGGACATGCTGATCGCCTCGGTCTGGTCGTGGGTAACGTAGACGAAGCTGCGACCGGTGCGCTTGTGCAGGGCGCGCAACTCGCCGCGCATCTGTGTGCGCAACCTGGCATCCAGGTTCGACAAGGGCTCGTCCAGCAGGAACACGGACGGCTCGCGGATCAGGGCGCGACCGACCGCCACGCGCTGCTGTTGCCCGCCCGAAAGTTGGCTCGGCTTGCGGCCCAGAAGCTCGGTCAGGTCCAGCATGGCGGCCATCGCCGCGACGCGCTCCTGGATCGTTCGCTGCCTCTGGCGCGCGGCGCCGCTCAATCCGCCGACAAGCGGCAGGCGCTGCCATCGGCTCAACTCGCGCATGGTCAGCGGCAGGGCCATGTTCTGGGCCACCGTCAGATGCGGATACAGCGCGTAGGACTGGAACACCATGGCGATATTGCGCTCGGTCGCCGAGCGCTGCGAGACGTCCACGCCGTCCATGAGCACGTCGCCGCTGTCGGGCCGGTCCAGGCCGGCCATGATCCGCAACGTCGTGGACTTTCCGCAGCCGGACGGGCCGAGCAGCGACGTGAAGCTGCCCGCCGGCACATGGAGCGAGATGCCGCGCAGCACCTCGACGCCACCGAAGCTCCGCCGCACGTTGCGCAATTCCATGGTCGCCCAGCCTCGCCGTCCGGCCCTGTCCCGATCCAGGACGATATCCGACGGCAGGCGGAAGATCTATGCCACGGGGATGTAAGTTTTATGACATCTCTTGTGACATGTCGGGGAGCGCAAGAAGGGACTCGGCCACGTGGTCCATCGCCTCGGCCACCGACCCGACCCGAATCAGGCCGTCCACGGCGGGGGGATCCAGAAGACCGATGACGGGTCGGCCGAAATGAAGGCCATAGGCAACCTCGGTCAGCGTGCCATAGGACCCCCCGATCGCCACCAGCACCACGCAGGCGCGGGCGATGACGACGTTGCGCACCTCGCCCAGGCCGGTCGCCAGGGGCAGAACGATATCGGCATTGGCCGTCCGCCAGGAGGTGTCCGGAAGAAGCCCGATGGTCAGGCCGCCAGCGGCGCGTGCCCCGGCCGAGACGGCGGCCATCACCCCCGATCGTCCGCCGCAGACCACCGGCAGGCCCACACCGGCCAGATGGTGGCCAAGGTCCCGCGCCGCCTCAAGCTGGGAGGGCGTCGCCTCGCGCGGGCCGATCACGCCGACCGGCAGCGCGCGCGCCCCGGCGCGCACGGCGGCGGACAGGGCCTCGCGCGCCGAGACGCCCTCGGCGTCCCCGGCCCGGGCCGCATCTGACGCGTTCGTCCGCTCCCATGTCCACATCCAGGGATCGAGGCGTCGCCCGTCCAACCGCCACACGCCTCCACGATCATCCACCCGATAGCCTGCGCTTTCCATGTCCACATCCTGTCCGCAATATCCTTGAAACCCGACGTTGGTGGAAGTTACCTTACACTCTGGGGCCAGGGAGGAAAGCGTTCGGATGGCATTATCGGCGCAGACATCACCTGTCGAAACCGGCCCATCAGACGGACCGGATGACCGGACCGGCTCCGGCGGGCCGGTCTCACGGCGGCAGTCGGCCATCCTGGCGCGGGTGGAAAATCAGGGCTTTGTCACCATCGAAAGCCTGGCCGAGCACTTCGGCGTGTCGGCCCAGACGGTGCGCCGCGACATCATCGCCCTGGACGGCGCCGGCCTGATCCAGCGTTTCCACGGCGGCGCCGGCATCGCCCGGGCGCCGGTCAGCGTCCGTCTCGATCACGAACGCAAGCGCACCATCAACAAAGACGCAAAGCAAGTGATCGCCGCCCGCGCGGCCGCCCATGTACCGGACGGCGCGGCGATCTTCCTGGATGTCGGCACGACGCTGGAGGCTGCAGCAGCAGCGCTCAACGAAAAGAACGGCCTGCTGGTGTTTACCAACAGCATCCGGGCGGCGATGTCGCTGAGTTTCGAGCGCCACGAAGTCCACATGCTGGGCGGACGCCTGTCCGGCAAGGACGGCTCCGTCACCGGCGAGGCGCCCTTGACCGCGCTCGCCGGTCTGCGGCTGGATCTGGCCCTGATCGGCTGTTCCGGCATCGAGGAGACGGGCCGGGTGATGGATTTCGACCTGGCCAAGATCGCGGTCAAGCGCGCCGCCATGCGCGCGGCCGATGCCAGCCTGCTTTTGGCCACGCGCGACAAGTTCACCCGTTCGGCCCGCGCCGAGATCGCACACAGAGACGCCTTCGCCGCCATCCTGACGGAAGAGGGCACCGAGACCGCCGCACCTTGACGGGCCTGTCCGCGTCGCCGGGCGGTCGAACAGGGCGCGCGGGGTGTCCACCTGATGGACAACGCCGGCGTTCATGACCGCCACCCGGTCGGCCAGGGCCAAGGCCGCAGCCTGATCATGCGTCACATAGACCATGGTGGCGCCGGTCTCGCGATGCACGCGGCGGAACTCGGCCTGCATGGATTCACGCAGGTGGACAGGCGGACCCGAACGCCAAAGACAGAGGGGCGGGAGTCGCCCCGCCCCTCGTCGCATCGGTCCTTGATCGGGCGTCCGCTACTTCAGATCGGCGACCGTCCCCGGATACAGAACCATCGTCTCGCCGGTGGCGTCGTCGACACCGTCGTTGTCGGTGGCGGCGATCAGGGTGCCGTCGGCGGTGATGGCCAGGCTTTCGATCTTGTCCGGGGTCCAGCCGTTGCTGGCCGCCATCAGCGGCAGCAGGTCCATGACCACGGCCTTTTCGACCACCGGCAGGTCCCCGCCGTGGGCCACCGGCGTGACGCCGTCCAGCGAGATCACCGTCACCTGCTTGATGGCGGCGTTCGGGCCGCCCTGGTTGTCGCGCTCGACCACGGCGAAGCGCAGGTCGCCAAGGCTGACGATCTCCGACAGGCCGACCCAGCCGCCGGCCGGGCTGCGCGGCGCATCCAGCGGATAGCCGACGAAGGCCCACGCGCCGCTGGCCGGGGTGTAGACGCCCAGCTTGACCTGACCGTCCGGGTCGTCGTTCCACTCACGCTGGATGGCGACAATCACTTTGGTCTCGCCGTCCTGGGTGAACTCGGCCACGCCCTCGAAGCCGAAGCGCTTCATCTCGGCGCGCAGGCTCTCGGGCAGCAGGATTTCCTCCTGAACGGTTCCGTCCTCGGCGACGGCCAGCAGCCGGTTGTCCATCTCCTTCTTGTCGTGGCCCTCGCTGGCCACCCAGAAGCCGCCCGCCGAACGGATGGCGATGCCTTCCAGGTCGTATTTGTCCGCGGCGACGCGCATTCTCACCATGGTAGAACAGGTAGAGGCGAGAGTGGCGAGAAACGAG
>CAYFTQ010000225.1:0-4941 GCA_964346035.1 uncultured Roseospira sp.
GGCAAAGCTCGACGGGTCGAACTGCGGCATCCGGACGGACTCCCGTTCATGTCCCATGGGCGCGCCCCGGAAAGTCGGCCCGGCGCCGCCAGGCATGGCGGCGCGGCCCGGGGGTCGGCCCGGTTTCAGGCGGGGCGAAGGGGGCGGCGGCGCGCCATACGCGACCGGCCGCCCACGCGCGGGCCGCTTAGCTGAACAGGACGATCAGGGCAACGACCAGGGCGAACAGCGCGATCGCCTCGGTCACCGCGAAGCCGATCCAGCCGTAAAGCTCGACATTGGCCTTGGCGGCCGGGTTGCGGCCCACGGTGGCGATCAGGTTGGCCCAGATGTTACCCACACCGATTCCCGATCCGATCATGCCGATCGCGGCCAGACCGGCGCCAATCATCTTCGCGGCTTCAGCTTCCATGATCCCAGGTTCCCTTTGGTTGGTCGATTGCGGGGAAGGAGAGGTCGGAACGGGCGGGGGGCGGCCCCCATCCTGTCGCCGGCGCTCCGGTCTAGTGCATGTGAATGGCGTCGTTCAGGTAGATGCAGGTCAGGATGACGAAGACATAAGCCTGCAACGCGGCGATGAAGAACTCCAGCACGGTCACGCCGACCACCGCCACCAGCGGCACGACCCCGCCCAGCAGGCCGAGCGAAACCACGAACCCGGCCAGCACCTTAAGCATGATGTGGCCGACGGTCATGTTGGCGAACAGTCGCACGGACAGGCTGAAGGGGCGCGAAAGATAGCTGATGATCTCGATCGGAATCAGGATCGGCGCGGTGGCCAGCGGCGCCCCATGGGGGAAGAACATACGCAGATAGCCAAGGCCGTGGCGCATGAAGCCGATGATGGTGACCGCAATAAAGATGAAGACCGCAAGCGCACCGGTGACGATGATGTGCGACGTAAAGGTAAAGTTGCCGGGCACCATCCCCAGGATGTTGCCGAAAAACACGAACAGGAACAGCGCAAAGATGAAGGGAAAATACTTCATCCCCTCTTTGCCGACGTTGTCCCGGACCATGTTGGCCACGAATTCGTACATCATCTCGACCAGGGCCTGCATTCGCCCCGGAACCAGGGCCAGGCGCCGCGTACCGGCATAGAACAACAGGCCGGACAGGCCGACGGCGAACGCCATCGCCAGGGACGAGTTGGTGAAGGACAGATCCACGATGCCCAGGTCGATGGGCACGATCGGCTCGATCTGGAACTGCTTGACCGGATTCGCCACGCGTCTGGTTCCTCGTTTACTGGTTGCGCCATCCGCGGCCCGTCCGGACCGGCGCGGCCCGATCGACCGCGCTAAGCTTTACTTGCCGCCGGCGTCGCGATCGGCCGCCTCGGCGCGCTCGCGACGCTGCTTGTCCTCTATCGCGCGCCCCAGGCCGACGCCTTCGTCCAGCCCGCGCACCACGCGATAAACGTTGCTGACCCCGGCGCCCGCCCCCAGGAACAGGAACAGGACCATCATCAGCGGCGCGGTCCCCAGCCAGCGGTCCAGCAGATACCCGATGCCGGCGCCGACGGCCACCGAAACGACCATCTCGACCCCGATGCGCATGCCCAGACCCATGCCCGCGCCGCGCCCCGGTCCATCGCCGTGGCCGTCAGTGTCCGACCCGTCGCCGTCGCCGTCGCCGCCGCCACGCCGGTGACCCCGCCGATCCCGCCCCCGGGCCGCGCGGATGCGGGCCTCAAGGTCGTCGAGCCGGGGCCGGGGGTCGCGTGGGTCGCTCACCGAACAGGCCTTCCGCAATGAAACGGCCCCAAGCCCCACCGCGCCCGGCACACGGGCGCGGGGCGCGTCAAGGCCCGAAATCGCGGGCACCATAGTGAGCCCCCGAAATCGTGTCAAGCGCGCCACTCGGGCGGATCAGGGCAATCGGGTGACCGGTCCGTCGGGCATCGCGCCGGTCAAGCCGGACCGGTTTCCCGGCCCGTGATGCCAGGCCGCCTTGATCCTGACTCGTCACGATCAAGGCCGCACGCCGCTTCGCGGCGCCGGCCGCGCGCCGCCGGTCTGGCTGACCGCCGGGGAATGCAATTCCGTCATGGCGCGCTGCGGCATAAACTGGTGGACAGACTTGCCACGTTTGGCCCGCTTGGGCACCATCCCGCCACCGAACGCCGGTGGCCCGGACCGGTCCCGCCCGGCGGACCCGCAAAGGCCTGCATTGGCCCGCAAAGGAACGCGATTCATGCCCCTCAAGGATATTCTGGTTCACCTGGACCGGTCGCGGCACTGCCGCGCCCGTGCAGAGGCCGCCGCCGCCCTGGCGGCGCGTCACCAGGCGCGCCTGACCGGCCTGTTCGTTCGCACGACGCCGCATGTGCCTCAGTTCGTCATGTCTCAGCTTGGCCCCGAGGTGACGCAGGCGCAGCGCCAGTTCGCCGATCAGGCTGCGGGCGAGGCGCGCCAGGGGTTCGACGAGGTTGCCCGTTCCGCTGGCGTGATGGCGGAGTTCCGCGATCCCGAGGGCGAGTTGCTGGACACGCTGGTTCTGCATGCCCGTTACAGCGATCTGGTGGTGATCGGGCAGTACGACCGCCATGACGACGACATGGCCGACGAGCGCGAGGCCGCCGACCACGTCATCATGGATTCCGGGCGTCCGGTCCTTGTGGTGCCCCATGCCGGCGCCTTTCCGGTCATCGGCGAGAAGGTTCTGGTGTCATGGAACGCCAGCCGGGAGGCCACTCGCGCCGTCAATGACGCGCTGCCGATCCTGCGCGCCGCGCGCGAGGTCAGCGTGCTGTCCATCAATCCGCGCCGCAACGGCGTCAACGGCCATGGTGACGTGCCCGGCGCCGACATTTGTGCCCACCTGGCAAGGCACGGCGTCAAGGCAACGGCGGAGCATGTGGTCTCGCACGACATGGACGTCGGCAACGCGCTGCTGTCGCGCGCCAGCGACGAGGGGGCCGACCTGATCGTGATGGGGGCCTATGGCCGCTCGCGCCTGCGCGAGCTGGTGCTGGGCGGGGCCACATGGCATGTGCTGCACCACATGACCGTGCCGGTCCTGATGGGGCACTAGTGCATCGACCCGAACGAAGGCATCCGCCTGAGTTCGGAACGGTGATGCACAAACAAGTCCATCGACCCGAACGAAGGCATCCGCCTGAGTTCGGAACGGTGATGCATGAATAATGGTCTGGTCCGCTGACAGATGGCGCCCTTGTCTTTGTTGATGCACCAGGCCGGGTCCGGAGTCGTCACCGTGACGCCAGCGCCGGCGGATAGACTCGGACGCCGCCGGGGCCGGCCTCGACCCGGGCGCTCAGCAGGTCCAGGAAGCGGCGTTCGGCCTGCGACAGGCTGACACGCGGATTGGTGATCAGGTGAACGTCGATGGCTGGCGGCGCGTCCGCGCCGAGGGCGTCGTCATAGGGCGGCAGGCGCCACAGCCGGCCGCCGGATTCGGCGTCGGCGACGGCGTGGATCGGCAGCGGGCCGATGCCCAGGCCGGCGCCGATCATGCGCACCACCTCTTCCAGATGCCAGGCCGTGCCGACAATGCGCCCGGTCATGCCGTGCGTGGCCCGGAACAGGGTCAACGGGCGCAGGACGTCATGGGCGGAGTCGGTTCCGAAGGACACCAGCGCCTCCTGGCACAGGTCGATCAGGCTCAGGTCGCGGCGCCCGAACAGGCGATGGCCCGGCCCGCAGAAAAAGCCGAAATGTTCCCGGAACAAGCGCCGTTGGACCAGATGCGGGTGAGGCGCCGCCATCAGGCACACGCCGGCCGTGGCCTGGCGCGACAGCATGGCCCCGACAACCGCACTGGAGCGCATGACGTCGATCTCCACCGTCACCAGGGGGTGGCGGGCGCGCACCTCGGCCAGGGCCTCGTCAAGCGGCGGGAACACGACATGGCTGGCCATGACCAGCCGGACATGGCCGTCCAGCTCGGCGGCGCCGTCGTCCAGCAGCAGACCCAGGCGTCCGATGGCGCCGCAGATGTCGCGACACTCGCGGTACAGGACGCGGCCCTGCTCGGTCAGCTCGAAGCGACCGTGGGCCCGATCAATAAGCTGATGCCCAAGGCGATCCTCCAGCCGTTTCAGGGCGTTGCTCACGCTCGGCTGGCGCAGCAGCAGACGATTCGCCGCGCGGGTGATGGAGCCTTCCTCCACGATCACCATGAACGTATGCAGCAGGTTCCAGTCGAACCGGGGCCGCCCCGTCCGGGAGGAGGTCGGTTCGGAATCGGCCCTGTCGGGGTTGGTGTCCATGGCTCGTTCGCCGCGCCGCAACATAGCCAGCCGCTATTCGTTGCATTATGCCTATCTATTTGCGCTATGTCGATGCGGCGGGCGTCATGGGTCCACAAGGGATCTCAAGGGGTCCATCGACCCGCACGCCAAATCGCGGGCGCACACGAACCAGGGCAGGGATCACGGCGGGGGGAGACGCGTGCATGGCCAACGTGGGGGAGCCCGGCGCCGGCTTCGACCGGCGGCCCTGGGTGTTGCTGTCGCCGGCCTTGCTGTCGGTGCTGCTGTTGCTGGTCATTCCGACCCTGTTCATCGTGGTCTATTCGTTCTGGCTGCGCACCGCCACGGGCGCGGAGCAGGTCGGCTTCTTCCTGGACAACTGGCAAGAGGTTTTGACCGACAGCTTCTATCACGACATCCTGTTTCAGACCCTTCGCATCGCCACCATTTCGACGCTGGTGTGCGCCCTGGTCGGCTACATTCCGGCCTACTTCGTGGCCTACTCCAACACCCGTCACAAGGCGGTCCTGCTGCTGTTGCTGATGCTGCCGTTCTGGGTCAGCTACATCATTCGGACCATGTCCTGGATCAACATTCTGGGCGTCTCCGGTGCGGTCAACAGCGCCCTGATCTGGGCCGGGCTGATCAACGAGCCGATCCAGATGCTGTACAACGAGGCCACGGTGATCCTGGGCCTGGTCCATTTCCTTTTGCCGTTCATGATC
>CAYFTQ010000226.1:0-4939 GCA_964346035.1 uncultured Roseospira sp.
GGACACACCGAACTGTACCGGGGGGCGGAGTACGTCGTCGACTTCCTGCCCAAGGTGAAGATCGAGGTGGTTCTTGCGGATTCCCTCGTCGATCAGGCCCTGGAGGCGATCCAGCAGGCGGCCCAGACCGGGCGCATCGGCGACGGCAAGATCTTCATCACGCCAGTGGAAGAGGCCATCCGCATCCGGACCGGCGAACGCGGCGGCGACGCCATCTAGGGGCCGCCGGACGCGGATACGGATTCAGACCGCCGTCGGCGCGGGGCCGGCGCGGCAACCGAGGACAGTCAAGGCACAGGGGAACGACCGTCATGTCGGACGTCAGCACCATTCTCACCATGATTCAGGAAAACGACGTCAAGTTCGTTGATTTCCGTTTTACCGATCCCAAGGGCAAGTGGCAGCACACCGCCCAGCACGTCTCCACCATCGACGACGATACCCTGACCGAGGGCATCATGTTCGACGGTTCCTCGATCGCCGGCTGGAAGGACATCAACGAGTCCGACATGATCCTGAAACCGGACCTGTCCACGGCGGTCATGGACCCGTTCGCCGCCCAGCCGCTGCTGGTGCTGTTCTGCGACGTGCTGGAGCCGTCCACCGGCCAGCCCTATGAGCGCGACCCGCGGTCCGTGGCCAAGAAGGCCCTGGCCTACATGCAGTCGGCCGGCATCGGCGACACCGCGTTCTTCGGCCCGGAGGCCGAGTTCTTCGTGTTCGACGACGTCAAGTATCAGGTCGATATGCACAAGATCGGCTTCGAGATCGACTCCGAAGAAGGCCCCTATGTCACCGGCAAGGACCTGCCCGAAGGCAACTTCGGCCATCGCCCGTCGGTCAAGGGCGGCTATTTCCCGGTGCCCCCGGTCGACAGCGGCCAGGACCTGCGCGCCGAAATGGTCACCGTGATGGCCGAAATGGGCCTGGAGATGGAAAAGCACCACCACGAGGTGGCGCCGTCCCAGCATGAACTGGGCCTGAAGTTCGGTACTCTGATCCAGTCCGCCGACGCCATGCAGATCTACAAGTACGTGGTCCATCAGGTGGCCGCAGCCTATGGCAAGACGGCGACCTTCATGCCCAAGCCGGTCATGGGTGACAACGGCTCGGGCATGCATACCCACCAGTCCATATGGAAGGACGGCAAGCCGCTGTTCGCCGGCTCGGGTTATGCCGATCTGTCCGACACCGCGCTATACTACATCGGTGGCATCATCAAGCACGCGCGCGCCATCAACGCCTTCACCAACCCGTCCACCAACAGTTACAAGCGCCTCATCCCGGGCTTCGAGGCGCCGGTGCTGCTGGCCTACTCGGCGCGCAACCGCTCGGCCTCGTGCCGTATCCCGTACGTGTCCAGCCCCAAGGGCAAGCGCGTCGAAGTACGCTTCCCCGATCCGTCCGCCAACCCCTACCTGGCCTTCACCGCCATGATGATGGCCGGCCTGGACGGCATCGAGAACAAGATCCATCCGGGCGACCCGATGGACAAGAACCTCTACGACCTGCCGCCGGAGGAGCTGGCGGGCGTGCCGACGGTCTGCGGCAGCCTGCGCGAGGCCCTGGAATCGCTGGACGCCGACCGCGACTTCCTCAAGAAGGGCGACGTCATGACGGACGACATGATCGACGGCTATCTGGAGCTGAAGTGGGAAGAGGTGTACGCCTTCGAGCACACCCCGCACCCGGTCGAGTACCAGATGTACTACAGCGTTTAACGGGAGCCGGCGCCGCGCGCGATCAGTGGGCGGCGCCGACCCACGGAGACCCCGGGGGCCCCGCCCGGTCCGTTCGCACGGGCCGGGCGGCACGCGTTGCGGGCTGCGCCATACCTTTGGCGGATGAGTGTACACACCCGCCTGTTTCGGGACCGCCCCCCAGGCGGCCCCCCACCCCACGCGGCCACCCACAGGGTACCGGCGCCGGGCGGCCGGCCGGAAGAGCGGGCGGCCGGAAGAGCGGGCCGGCGATCGTCTCCGGCGGCCATCGTCGGATGGCGTTGGGGTCAGTCTGCCGCGTCGTCGTCGATGGTAAAGCCGATGCGCAAATGAACCTGCACGTGGGATACGGCGCCGCCCTCGATATGGCCGCGCGTCTCGGCGACCTCGAACCAGCGCATGTTGCGGACGGACTGGCCGGCCCGGGCGATGCCGGTGCGGATGGCGTCATCGACCCCCACGGTCGAGGTGCCGACGACATCGATGATCTTGTAGACATGACCGGACACGATGGCCTCCTTGCGCTGTGGCATGCCAAGCGGATCGCGCCCCGACCCGGAGCAGGACAGGACAGGACACGACAAGGGTCCCGCGCCGTCCGCCCCCGACAGGGGCCGCGCCGCCCTCCGACACTCAACCTCGGCTTTCTTCTCGCCGTGTCTGCGGGCATGACCACGGCGCCGATCCGTCGAGGCTCGGGACGGAAACGCTGACGCCGCCGGACGGGTTCCGCTGCGGCGCCCTCAGGCGATGATATCCGGCGTGATCTGGGCCTGCACGCGGGCGATCTCGTCCTTCAGCGAGAGCTTGCGCTTCTTGAGGCGCTGCAACTGTAGCATATCATAGGGCGCGGTATCAATCAGCCGCGAGATGACCTCGTCAAGGTCCCGGTGTTCAATCATCAGACCTTCCAGACGACGCCGCAGCGCCTCGGTCTCATCATCATCGATCATACGTGGGCGGACCTCGCTGGGGACCCAAGCCTTGAGCCGGGCCACAGGCGTGCCAACGGCGCGACGGCCGGTCAGCGGCACCAAAACCGGGCCACAGCCTAGCAGAAAACCCGTGACGGCGAGAAGCTCTTGGCGCACCCTGCGACCATCGTTCGGACCAGGACCGCGTCCGTCCTCTCCCAGACATCGTTTCCAAGGGCTCGCCCACCCCGCAGCAAGACGGAGACTTCGCATGAGCAAGTTCAAACGCCTCGGCGTCCTGACCAGCGGCGGCGACTGCGCCGGCCTGAACGCGGTCATTCGCGCCGTGACGTACCGCGCCGTTCGGACCTATGGCTGGAAGGTGTTTGGCATCATCGACGGCACCATGGGCCTGATGGAACGTCCACTGCGCTACCGCGAACTGGACATCGACATGTTCTCGGGCACCATGCTGCGCGAAGGGGGCACCTTCCTGGGCACGGTCAACCGGGGCGATCCGTTCAACTTCCCCATGCCCGACGGCACCACCAAGGACCGCTCGCTGGACTTCGTGGACGGCTTCAACAAGCTGGAACTGGACGCCCTGGTCGTGATCGGGGGAGACGGGTCCATGAAGATCCTCTCGCAGTTGTGCGAGCGCGGCGGCATCGGCATGGTCGGCGTGCCCAAGACGATCGACAACGACGTTCACGGCACCGATTTCGCGGTCGGGTTCACGACGGCGGTCAACGTGGTGACAGAGGCGCTCGATCGCCTTCAGCCGACGGCCGCCAGCCACCACCGCGTCATGATCCTGGAGGTCATGGGCCGGGATGCAGGCCACATCGCCATCAATGCCGGCATCTCCGGCGGCGCCGACGTGGTGCTGCTGCCGGAACTGCCCTATTCGCTCGACAACGTGGCGCGCAAGATCGCGAACGTCATTAGCGAGGGACGCAACCATGCCCTGATCGTGGTCGCCGAGGGCTGCAAGACCGAGGACGGCCTGCCGGCCACGGTCGCGCACTCGCACGGCCAGCATCGCTATGGCGGCATCGGACAATACCTGTCGGAGAACATCTCCACCCGCATGGACCTGGAAACGCGGGTCACCACGCTGGGCCACGTCCAGCGCGGCGGCACGCCATCCACGCGCGACCGCCTGATCGCCTCGGCGTTCGGCGTCCATGCCGTGGACATGGTGGCCGAGGGCCGCACCGGCCGCATGGCCGCCTGGCAGGAACGCGGCGTCACCGACGTTCCGCTGGAACAGGTCTGCATCGGCCCGCGCTCGCTGGAGCCCGGCGGCACCCTGATCAAGGTCGCGCGCGGCCTTGGAATCTACTGCGGCGAGGACCCGGCCGAATAGGCCGGGACGCCAAGCGGTGGCAGGAAACGGGCGCTCAGGCGCGCCCGGCGCCGGGATTGACCAGCCGCCAGCCCTCGGGCGCGGTGCCGTGGATATGGCAGGCGGCACCAGACACCCGCACCCGCCCCTCGGCCAACAGCCGCAGTGCCAGCGGGTAGAGGCGGTGCTCCTCCGCCAGCACGCGAGCGGCCAGCGTCTCGACGCTATCGTCGGCCAGAACCGGAACCGCCGCCTGGGCGATGATGGGACCCGAGTCCATCTCGGGCCACACCATATGCACTGTGCAGCCATGCACCCGCACGCCGGCGGCCAGCGCCCGGTCGTGGGTATGCAGGCCTTTGAAGGCCGGCAGCAGGGCCGGATGGATGTTGAGCACGCGGTCGTTCCAGGCCGCCACGAAGCCGGCCGTCAGCAGCCGCATGAAGCCGGCCAGGCAGACCAGACGCGCGCCGGCCTCGCGCAGGCGTTCATCCAGCGCGGCCTCGAACGCCTCGCGGCTGTCGAACAGGCGATGATGCACGACCGCCGTCGGCAGACCCCGGTCCGCCGCCCATGTCAGGCCGGGCGCATCCGGTTCGTTGCTCAGCACCAGGGCGACGCGGGCCGGAAAGGCTGGATCGGCGCAGGCCTCGGCCAGCGCCACCATGTTGCTGCCGCGTCCGGAGATGAGAATGGCGACCGGCACGCGGGAATCCGTGGCGGCGGACGATGTCATGTCCACGCCTGCTCCAGCCCATCCAGGCGCACCGCCCGGGGATCGTCGGCCGGGCGTGTCACGACGCGCCCCATCACGCGCGCGCCCTCGCCATACTCGCCCAGATGGCTCAGGGCCTCCGCCACCCGCCCGGCCGGAACCACGGCGACCATGCCGATGCCGCAGTTGAAGGTCCGCGCCATCTCGGCCGGCGCAATGGCGCCGGCGTGTTGCAGCCACT
>CAYFTQ010000227.1:0-4924 GCA_964346035.1 uncultured Roseospira sp.
GTTCGCCTCCATCTCGACGGTCCAGTTGCCCAGCGCCGTCTCGCTGGACGCCGGCCTGCTCATCGCCGGCGTGTTCGTCGGCTCGGCCGCCTGGTGGGGGCTGCTGTCGGCCGCCGCCGGAGCGGTGCGCTCGCGCTTCCATGCCGGCTGGTTGAGGTGGCTCAACCGGGCCTCGGGCCTGCTGCTGATCGGTTTCGGCGTGGCGGTGCTGGTTGGCGCGGTGTTTTAATCCGGATTTCTAGGCGGCACGAGAACCGTCATCGGGTCGCCGGCCCGGCGCCCGGGTCTGGACCCGGCGCGGCCGCACACGCATGATGGCGGTCCCGCTGGCCAACCCCCGGCACGGAGAACCGCAAGGGTCACCGATGATGCATCCGCCGTTGACCGATTCCGCGTTCGACGTCGCGTTCTGGCTGCTTGACCGGGCGCTGGACGACAACGAGTACCTGAACCCGCGCAAGCTGCACCGGCTGATGTACCTGGCGCAGGCCTATTTCGCCGTCGCCAACGCCGGCCACCTGCTGATGCCGGCGACCTTCGTCGCCGACGCGGATGGCCCCCAGGAACCGACCCTGTTCCGGGCTTTCGCCTACAGCCGGCCGCGCATCGACCTGCAACCCATCCCGGACAGCGGCCGCACCCTGCTGGATTCCATCTGGCGGCGATTCGGGGCCCACTCCACCGACCACCTGACCAAGGCCCTCAAGCGCCATCCGCCCTATGCCGATGCCTACCGGACGGCACCGCGAAGCGTGATCACCGTCGAAGCCCTGGTCACCTTCTATGGCCGCAAGCCGGATAAACGCGAGGGGATCGGTGCGTTGACGACCAGCGGCGCGCCCCACATCGAACAGGTGTTGCGTCCGCGCGTCATGCGGTCGCAAAGCGGGCGGCCCGTGAACGTGCATCAGTGGCGCCCGCGCCAGCTCAAGGACAAATAGCCGGGGTCGCGCGCCATTCGGCGGGCAGGACCATCCGCGACCAGAGCCGCCCGCCCGTCAGGCCGACACGCCCTGCTGGATGGCCATGGCCACCGCCTGCGTCCGGTTGGCCGCACCGATCTTCTTGAAGATGCTGCGCATGTGGGATTTGACGGTGATCTCGGTCAGGCCCAGATGCAGACCGATTTCCTTGTTGGATTCGCCGCGCACCAGCAGCGAGAGCACCTGCACCTCTCGGTTGGTCAGGTCGGCGAAGCGGCCCCGCGGCTGGTGCGCGGGCGCGGACTCGCCATCGCCACCGCCAGGCCCCAGCAGATGGGCCGAGAAATAGGGCTGACCGCTGAGGATCAGCCGCAGGGCATGGACGAACGAGGTCCCGCTCATGGCCTTGGGCAGATAGCCCGACGCCCCCAGTTCCATGGCCCGCAAAACGTCCTCGCGCATCACCTGGCCGGTGATGATGACCACCGGCACCTCCGGACACGCCTTGCGGAAGGCACTGACCGTCTCGACCCCGGCCATGCCGGGCATCTTCAGGTCCAGCAGCAGCAGATCCGGCATGTTCTCGGAGGCCAGCGCCAGGGCGCTATCGAAGTCCACCGCCTCCAGCACCTCGACACGCTGACCAAGGTCGGCGAGGAAAGGGCGAATGCCGTCGCGCAGAAGCGCATGGTCGTCAGCCAGAACCACACGCACGGTTCCGCCCGTCTGATCCGATGTGGGGCGCGGACGCGCTTCACTCGGGACCGGACCAAGGTCCGGCGTCTGCTCGTCGGGGGACATGCCTCGGGTCCTTGCGACTTGCACTGCGCAGGGCTCCAGGCCGGCTTTGCCGTTGCCCCGCACGGAAAACACCTTTAACCCCACCGCGCCACAGCCAAGGATCGGGCGCGTCGCCGTGCTGGGCGCATGGAACCGGCCCGCCCTGGCCTTCCTCGGGCCCGCCCAACAACACGGCCGACCGCAGGAAATAATACATTCCCGTTACCTTTTATCCCTCTTTCGCGGGGGTGCGTCAACCCTTCCGAAGGGGGGCGCACCGCCCGGCCCCGCCCTTTGGACGAGGAGGCGAAGCCTCTCAGGTGCCTGCCCCGGCGCGCGCGGCCTCGGCCTTGATGCGCTGGATCATGGCGGTCACGCCGTTGCGGCGGTTCGGACTGATGTGCTGATCCAGGCCCAGGCGGGCCATGTCGGCCTCTGCATCCACGGCGTCGATCTCGGCCGGCGTCCGGTCGTTGAACAGAACGAGCAGGATGGCGATCAGCCCCTTGACAATATGGGCGTCCGAATCGGCGCGGAAGTGTAGCCGGTTCGACGTGCCGTCGTCCATCGGCTGCGCAACAAGCCAGACCTGGCTCATGCAGCCCCGCACCTTGTTGGCGTCGATCATCTCGGCGGCGTCCAGGGGCTCCAGCTTGCGGCCCAGGTCGATGATGAACTTGTAGCGTTCTTCCCAGTCGTCCAGCAGGGTGAAGGTTTCCGACAACTCGTCCAGGGTCATGGTCTTGGTCATGGTGGCTTCTCGGGCATGGTGGGGGCTGTCTTCCCCTCCGATGTAGGCCGATCCGCTCGCCATGGGAACCCCGGCTTGACACGACGGTCCGTTCGGTGTGGGTTGCCAGCCGACCGGGGCCGGCGGTGGCGCCGGTCCGTCGCACGCCAGGGAACCCGCTCATCATGCACGCCTTTCGCACGCACACCTGTGGCGCGCTTCGCCGCGCCGACGTGGGCCAGACCGTCCGACTGTCGGGATGGATTCATCGCAAGCGCGACCACGGCAACCTTCTGTTCGTGGACCTGCGCGATCACCACGGCCTGACCCAGTGCGTGCTGGACGTCTCGTCGGATGTCTTCCCCGTGCTGGAGGGAGCCCGACCGGAAAGCGTCATCACCGTGACGGGCCGGGTCGTCGCGCGCTCGGACGAGACCGTCAACCCGCGCCTGCCCACCGGCGGGATCGAGGTCGGCGTGGACGCGGTCGAAGTCCAGTCGGTCGCCGACGTGCTGCCCATGCAGGTGGCCGGCGACCAGGAGTTTCCCGAGGACCTGCGCCTGACCTATCGCTTTCTCGACCTGCGGCGCGAGCAGATGCATCGCAACATCGTTCTGCGCGCCCAGGTCATCCAGTCCATCCGCCGGCGCATGGTTGACCAGGGCTTCCTGGAATACCAGACGCCGATCCTGACCGCCTCCAGCCCCGAGGGCGCGCGCGACTTTCTTGTTCCGTCGCGACTGCATCCGGGAAAATTCTACGCCCTGCCGCAGGCTCCGCAGCAGTTCAAGCAGTTGCTGATGGTGGCGGGCTTTGATCGTTATTTCCAGATCGCACCCTGTTTCCGTGACGAGGACAGCCGTGCCGACCGCTCCCCCGGCGAGTTCTATCAGCTTGACTTCGAAATGAGCTTCGTCACCCAGGATGACGTCTTCAATGCCATTGAGCCCGTCCTGGCCGGCGTGTTCGAGGAGTTCGCCGACGGCCGCGCGGTCACCAGGCCGCCGTTCCCGCGCATTGCCTACGATGAAAGCATGTTGAAGTACGGCTCCGACAAGCCGGACCTGCGCAACCCGCTCATCATTCACGACGTCACGGACCACTTCCAGGGCGGGGGCTTCGGGCTGTTCGCCAAGCTGATCGAAACCAAGGGCGCGGTCGTGCGGGCCATCCCCGCACCCGGCGCGGCGTCGCGCCCGCGCGGCTGGTATGACAAGTTGAACGACTGGGCGCGCGACAATGGCGCCGGCGGCCTGGGGTATATCATCTTCGGCGAGGACGGCCCCAAGGGTCCCATCGCCAAGAACCTGGAGGCCGACCGGGTCGAGGCCCTGCGCGACCGCATGGACCTGAAGGCCGGCGACGCGGTGTTCTTCACCTGTGACAAGCCGCTGCCGGCGGCCCGGTTTGCCGGTCTGGTCCGGACCAAGGTCTGCAATGAACTGGAGATGCTGGAAACCGGCGTCTTCAAGTTCTGCTGGACCGTGGACTTCCCCATGTACGAGATGAACGAGGACACCGGTCAGGTTGAGTTCAGCCACAACCCGTTCTCCATGCCACAGGGCGGGCTGGAGGCGCTGGAAACCATGGATCCTCTGGAGATCAAGGCATTCCAGTACGATATCGTCTGCAATGGGGTGGAATTGTCCTCCGGCGCGATCCGGAACCACCGCCCCGACATCATGTTCAAGGCGTTCGCGATCGCCGGCTATTCAAAGGAACACGTCGAGGAACACTTCGGCGGCATGCTCAATGCCTTGCGCTTCGGTGCGCCGCCGCACGGTGGCTCTGCGCCCGGCATCGACCGTATCGTCATGCTGCTGGCCGACGAGCCCAACATCCGCGAGGTGATCGTGTTTCCGATGAACGGTCAGGCCCAGGACCTGATGATGCAGGCCCCCGGCACTGTCAGCGAAAAGCAGCTCAAGGAATTGCATATCAAGCTCGACCTGCCGAAGCCCAAGACCAAGCCGACGGCGGCAGGGTAGCAGGGCGCAGGATCGGAACGGCCTCCCCTGAGGGGGGGGGGCCTACAGCCGTTCCCGATGGCGCCACCCGCACCGATTCAGCCGCCGTACAGGGCCTCCAGCGTCTGGCCGTAGGCCCGCTTGAGCACGTGGCGGCGCACCTTCATGGTTGGCGTCATCTGGTCGTTGTCCACCGTGAACGGCTCCGGCGCGATGATGAAGCGGCGCACCTTCTCGACCGGCCCCAGCTTGGCGTTGACCCGCTCCAGCGCGCCGCCCAGAGCCTTGCGCAGGTCCGCGTCCCCGGCCAGGTCCGCCAGCCCGGCCTCGCCCCTGCCGGCCTTCTCGGCCCAGATCCGCAACCACTCCTCGTCTGGCACCAGCAAGGCCACGAGATGCGGACGCTTGTCGCCGTAAACCATGGCCTGGGCGATCTCCGGTTCCAGGCACAACAGGCCCTCGACCTTCTGCGGCGCGATGTTGTCGCCGCCGGAATCGACGATGATGTCCTTCTTGCGGTCGGT
>CAYFTQ010000228.1:0-4901 GCA_964346035.1 uncultured Roseospira sp.
ATCAGGATCCGTGCGACGGTCTGCGCATGGGGGTGTCCGCCGGCGCCAACATCGGCGAACGACCGATGGCCTTGGGCGCCCGCCACTACGGCCGCATCCGGGATCAGGCGCGCGACTGGCTGGCGCGGGTGGAGATCGAGGCGGACCGCCTGGACGACCGGCCGACGACCTTTTCCGGCGGCATGCGCCAGCGCCTTCAACTGGCTCGCGTTCTGGTCAACGGGCCGCGCCTGGTGTTCATGGACGAGCCGACCGGAGGCCTGGACGTCTCGGTCCAGGCCCGGCTTCTCGATCTGCTGCGCGACCTGGTCAACCGGTTGGGACTGGCGGCCGTCATCGTCACCCACGACCTGGCGGCGGCGCGTCTGCTGGCCCATCGGCTGATGGTCATGAAGGACGGCCACGTGGTGGAACACGGCCTGACCGATCAGGTGCTGGACGATCCGCATCATCCCTATACCCAGCTTCTTGTGTCCTCGGTGTTGCAGGCATGAGCGCGCCCGGCCGATGCATGATCCAGGTCGAGGCGCTGTCCAAGACCTTCGTGCTGCACACCCAGGGGGGGATCGCGATCCCGGTCCTTCGCGACGTCGCCCTGACCGTCCGCGCCGGTGAGGTTCTGGCCCTGCACGGCCCCTCCGGTGCCGGCAAGTCCACCCTGCTGCGCGCGCTGTACGCCAACTATCGCCCTGATTGTGGCCGCATCTGGGTGCGCCACGGGGACGGCTGGGTGGACATGGTCGGCGCACCGCCGCGCGCCATACTGGCCGTGCGGCGCCATACGCTTGGCCACGTCAGCCAGTTCCTGCGGGTGATCCCGCGGGTTCCGACCCTGGACGTGGTGGCGGAGCCGCTTCTGGCCATGGGCGAGGACCCGGCGGGGGCGCGCCGTCGCGCCGGCGCCTTGCTGGCGCGCCTGGACATTCCGGAGCGACTGTGGTCGCTGGCGCCTGCCACCTTCTCCGGCGGCGAGCAGCAGCGCGTCAACGTGGCGCGCGGGTTCGTGGCGCCGCGCCCCATCCTGTTGCTGGACGAGCCGACAGCCTCGCTGGACCCGGCCAATCGCGACATCGTGGGCGATCTGATCACCGAGGCCCGCGATGCCGGTGCCGCTGTCGTCGGCATCTTTCACGACGCGGCCGTGAGGGAGGCTCTGGGCGCCCGACTGTTCACCCTGGAACGCCGGGAGAGCGCGGCATGAGCGCCCGCATGCTGTCGGAGGCGCCGACCATCCACGCCACCGCCACCGTGACCGGCTGCGTCCTGGGCCGCTGGACCGAGGTGCAGGCGCGCGTCAGCCTGACCGAGACGGCATTGGGCGACTACAGCTATATTTGCAACGACAGCGAGGTGATCTCCACGACCATCGGCAAGTTCGCCTCCATCGCGGCGCATACCCGCCTGAATCCCGGCAACCATCCCATGACGCGGGCCAGCCAGCACCACTTCACCTATCGTGCGGCTCAGTTCGGCATGGGCCGGGACGATCCGGCGGTGTTCGACTGGCGCCGCGCCAGTCCCGTGGCCATCGGTCATGATGTCTGGATCGGCCATGGCGCCATCGTGCTGCCGGGGGTGACCATCGGCGACGGCGCGGTGGTGGCCGCGGGTGCCGTGGTCAGCCGGGACGTCGCGCCCTATACCATCGTGGCCGGGGTGCCGGCGAAACCGATCCGCGAGCGCTTTGCGCCGGAGATCGTTGCCGCGCTGGGCCGGATCCGCTGGTGGGACTGGGATCACGAGACCCTGAAGGCCCGCATGGACGACTTCCGTGCCCTTGACATCGCGGCCTTCTGCGCCCGCTTCGACCCGGCCTGACGCGCCCCGACCCGTCCTGGTCATGGGTCGGGGGCCGAACGCGGGCATGGGGGCTTCGAAGGGATGGTGCGGGCGGAGGGACTCGAACCCCCACTCCCTCACGGAAAACGGATTTTCTTACCAGCTACGGCTTTCGCCGTCCCCGTTTGGGGGTTTGTGGTCTGGACTATCCCTTCACCATAGCGCGAGGGCCTTAGGTGCCGCCCGTCTAGTCTCTACACCTTCCCGGCGATGACCGGGCTTGGCTCGGGATTGCCATTTTCACAGGTTCCCCCGAATTTGAGCGGTTCTACTTCTTCAGTTTCCTGAAGAGCACTCAAAAGTTCTTTAAGTCCGTTGCGTCTACCTGTTCCGCCACGCCCGCATGGCCTCCCACAAAGCAAATCGGTAGATATATCGATCGGTCGGACAACGCAAGGGCGCATTCAGGGCTTTGTCCGGGGTGGTGGATGCGATCCTATCCGGGGGCAAGGCCGGCTTCGGCACCGTCTTCGGGAATCCCGAGCGGTGCGAAATCGGCCCGCCCCCGCATGGCGCGGTGCTGGCGTAAGGCCCAGGCCACATTGGGATAGGCCAGATGGTCCCAGGGCAGGTCGTCCCAGGCCATGAGGGCGACCTCCAGGCTTTCCGGCCCGGTCGCGCAGTCCGGCGCGGTCATGTCGGCACGGTAGACCATATGCAGCTGAGAGATGTGCGAGAGGTTGTAGATGGCCAGCAGGTCGGTGATGCGGATGTGCGCGCGGGCCTCTTCCCAGACTTCACGGGCGGCGCCGGCTTCGGTGCTCTCGCCCAGCTCCATGAAACCGGACGGGAAGCACCACAGCCCCTTGCGCGGGGGAATGGCACGGCGAACCATCAGGTAACGGCCATCCAGCGTGCATACGGCACCGACGATGACCTTCGGGTTGTCATAGCGCACATAACCGCAATCGGCGCATACCAGCCGTTCGCGGTCGTCGCCCTCGGGTACCATGGGTGTGGTGGGACCACCGCCCCGGGCACCGCCGGGCACGGGCGTGAAAAAAGTCTTTGGGATGTGCTGAATGCTCAACGCTGCCGTGATCCGCCGCACCGACATGGATCCGGCCTGACCGGCGGCGCGGAGCCGGCGCTAGACCGTGATGTCCAAGTATGTGCCACGCGGGGCCATCGGGTCCAGGGTCTGGCCCTGAAAGCGGATCACGGCCGGGGGCTGGCCGTGGCGTGCCTCGGCCGGCGCGGCGCCGGCGCGTGCCGCCCCATCGTGCCCGGTCCGGCCGCCGCCAGAAACCGACGCCGGACCAACAGGCGCGCCACGAGTCGGGCCGGCTCGCGCAGATGAAGGGCCGGCAATGCCACCGGGTTCGGCCATGGAGTCCCGCGTTTCTGTTGGTGGGCCGCGCGCGTTCGGTTCGCAGGGCGTCCCCGCCGCGCCGGATTACGCCGTCAGATCCACCACCGTGCCCTTGCCCGGGGCGGCGGCGGGCGTGACGGCCTGTCCGGGGGACTGGGCCTCGCCGCTGGCCTGCGCCAGCAGGGAGACGACGGCCTGTTCCGATTCGGCGGTCGTCTTCATCATGGCTGTCTGGGTGGACATCATGTTGGCCGCCTGGGCCAGCATGGTGCCGCCCGCGATGGAGGAGACGCTCATTGTCCAGGCTCCTTGCGCAGCTTGTCCACGGTGCTTCCCCCCGGGGGGCTTCCCCGTCACGTCTCGCCGGCCACCGAAGGCCATCCGGTCCCGACCGCTTGACGCACACCGACCTATGACTGGATCATACCAGAGCGACCGATAGCCTGCAAGATCAACCCCACAAAGAGCGTCGCTTGGCCAGTAGCGTCAAAAGAACGATAAAATAATTGCAAAAGAACTAAGGGTGCGCCTCATCGGCTCGGCCGTGGGCGGATCACGCCGCCGTGCCGTGGCAGTGCTTGAACTTCTTGCCGGAGCCGCAGGGGCACGGTTCATTGCGGCCGACCTTGCCCCAGGTGGCCGGGTCGTTGGGGTCGCGGTTCTCGGCGGCCACCTGACGAACGACGGTGTCGGACCCCGGAAGCCCTTCGCCCTGTGGGGCGCCGGCGCCGACCTGAGGCTCGGGGCTGTCGTGGTGGGCGCGCAGGCGTCCGGGCGCGGCCGCCGGCGGGGCCAGCGTGTCCGCCGAGGGGGCCTCGCGGATCTCGACATGGCTGAGGATTTCGGTCACCCGCTCGCGCAGGGTTTCCAGCATGGCCTGGAACAGTTCGAACGCTTCCTGCTTGTATTCGTTCAGCGGGTCGCGCTGGCCATAGGCCCTGAGCGAAATGCCCTGGCGCAGGTGGTCCAGTTGCAGCAGGTGTTCCTTCCAGGTCTGGTCCAGGATCTGGAGCAGCACGCTCTTCTCGACCAGGCGCATGGTCTCGGCGCCGAACGCGGCCGCCTTCTGTGCCATGTGCTGCTCTGCCGCCTCAAGGATTCGTTCCTCGACCTCGGGTTCGGCGATGCCTTCCTCGCGGCCCCAGTCCTCGCACGGCAGGTCCAGCGCCAGCACCCGACGCACATCGTCGCGCAGGCCGTTCATATCCCATTGGTCGGCCATGGCCTTGGCCGGCATGTATTTGGGCACCATCAACTCGACCACCTCGCGGCGCATGTCGGTGACGGCTTCGCGCACGTCGGCGGCGGTCATCAGTTCGCGCCGCTGTTCGTAGATCACCTTGCGCTGGTCGTTCATGACGTCGTCGAAGCGCAACAGGTTTTTGCGGATCTCGAAGTTGCGCGCCTCGACCTTCTGCTGGGCCTTTTCCAGCGCCTTGTTGATCCAGGGGTGCTCGATGGCCTCACCGTCTTCCAGCCCCAGCCGGCGCAGCATGCCGTCCATGCGGTTGGTGCCGAAGATGCGCATCAGGTCATCTTCGAGCGAAAGGAAGAACTGCGAGGCGCCTGGATCGCCCTGACGGCCGGCGCGACCGCGCAACTGGTTGTCGATGCGCCGGCTTTCGTGGCGTTCCGTGCCGATGACGAACAGGCCGCCAGCCTCAAGGGCCGTCTTGCGGCGGCTTTCGATTTCGTCCTGGATGGCGGCGAGGCGGGCGGCGCGCTGCTCTTCGGGCAGGTCGGCGGGAAT
>CAYFTQ010000229.1:0-4883 GCA_964346035.1 uncultured Roseospira sp.
GACGGCCAAGTCTGTCTGGATGCCGTGCACGCCGCCCTAGCCTGTTGCGCGCTGGGGCGCGCGCTGTCGTAGACGATCAGGGTCGCCGGCACCGCCGCCAGCTCGTCCAGCCAGCGGCCCCGTGCGCCCGCCTTGGGGGGGGGGAAGCCGGCGAACAGGAAGCGATCCGAAGGCAGCCCGGAGGCCACCAGCGCGGCCAGCAGGGCCGACGGCCCCGGGATCGGAACCACGGCATGGCCGGCGGCAATGGCGGCTTCCACCAGCTTGAAGCCGGGATCGCTGACCAGCGGTGTGCCGGCGTCCGAGACCAGCGCCACCGCTTCGCCGGCCGCCAGACGGGTCAGCAGCAGGGGACGCTGGCGGGCCGCGTTGTGCTCGTGATAGGGCGTCAGGGGCGTGGACACGCCCAGGTGGGCCATGAGCGCGCCGGTCACCCGGGTGTCCTCGCAGGCGATGACCGCAGCACCGGACAGAACCGAAACAGCCCGCGCCGAGATGTCGGCGCGGTTGCCGATGGGGGTGGCGACCACATACAACCCGCCGTCCAGGTCCTGCCCTGATTTGGCCAAAGCCGGGGGTGAGGCTGCGGGGGTCGGTTTACTTGCCGAGTCGGGCTGGCTAGGCTGGCCGGTCATGGGAATGGGTCCGTCGCGGTGACCCCGCGCGGGAAGCGAGGAGACAAGGCGGTGACAGCACGTTTCAAGGCCGGACGCAACCGTCAAGCTGCGGGGCCGCGCCGGCACCCCGCCGGGGCCGGGCTGAGGCGACGGCGCGGCCTGCCCGTCCTGCTGACGCTGGCCGTGTTGGCCCTGGCCGCCTGTGCGCCGGCGCCAAGACAGGTGTCCAGCGTGCCCTCGCCGTCGCAGCCGAGCCCGCCCGTCACGCAGGCACCGGCGCCGCAACCGGCGATGCCGGCCCCGGACACGCCACTCAAAAATCAGTCCTTCGGCGCGGACGGCATGGTCCGCGTTGCCTTTCTGGCGCCTCTGTCGGGCCAGGCCGGGGGCGCCGGTCAGGCGCTGTTGAACGCCGCCCAGATGGCCGCCTTCGACATGGGCGGCGAGCGCTTCGTGCTGCAACCCTATGATACTGGCGGTACCCCATCGGGCGCCGCCGCCGCCGCGCGTCAGGCGTTGTCGCAGGGCACCCGTCTGATTCTGGGGCCGCTGTACGGCAACGCCACGCGCGCGGTTGGCCCGGTGGCGGCCGGGGCCGGCGTCAACGTGGTGTCGTTTTCCACCGATCCGGGCGTTGCCGGGGGCAATGTCTTTGTCATGGGCTACATGCTGCGCGAACAGGTCGATCGCGTGGTGACATTCGCGATGAGCGAGGGCCGCAGCCGATTCGGCGTTCTCGCACCCGCCACCACCTATGGCCAGGCGGCGGCCCGGACGCTGGGTCAGCAGGTGCGGGCGCGCGGCGGCGAGGTCATGGCAACCCAGACCTACAACCCCGACAACCCCGACCTTCGGGAGCCCGCCCGCGCCATGTCGGGGGCCGACGCCATCCTGGTTCCGGACAGCGGCGACGGCCTGCGCGCGGCCGCAAACGGGCTGGCCTTCGTGGACATCGATTCCCGCGCCGCCCGCATGATGGGAACCATGCTGTGGGATGACCCCGGCCTGTGGCGCGAGAGCGCGCTGGCCGGCGGCGTCTTCCCGGCGCCGTCGCGGTCCAGTCTGGACAAGTTCGAGTCCCGCTATCAGCAGGCGTTCGGCGCCGCGCCGCCGGATCTGGCGGTTCTGGGCTATGATGCCGTGGCGCTGGCCGCCGTGCTGTCGCAGTCGGGTGGCGGGGCGAGCTTCGATCGCGCCACCCTGACCAGCGCCGCCGGCTTCAGCGGCGCGGCCGGCATCTTCCGGTTCCGGCCGGACGGCACGGTCCAGCGCGGCCTGTCGGTGATGGAGATCCGCCCGAACGGCACGGTGACGGAGGTCTCGCCGGCGCCGCTGTCGTTCTCCGGCCGGGGGTCGGTCGGGTTCTGAGGCCACGCCGCGAGTCCGTCTGTCGCCTGCCCTGGTCCCTTTGTCCCCCGCCGCAAGGAGCTCCGCCGCCATGTTCGCCGCCGTCACCGGGTCCCACGAGCCCCCCACGGCCGATGCCCTGACGGCCGTGCTGGCCGGCCTTGGCCCGCTTCTGGGCCAGCGGCTCTCCACCGCCCAGGCGGTGCGGGAGCAGCATGGCCGCGACGAGAGCTATCACACACCCCGGGCGCCCGATGCCGTCGCCTTCCCCGAAAGCACCGAGGAAGTGGCCGCCATCGTGCGCCTGTGCGCCGAACACGGGGTGCCGGTCATCCCGTTCGGCACCGGCACCTCGCTGGAGGGCCACGTTGCCGCCGCGCGCGGCGGCATCTGTGTGGACCTGTCGCGCATGGACGCCATCCTGGCGGTGCGGCCCGAGGACATGGACTGTACCGTCCAGGCCGGCGTGACCCGCAAGCGGCTGAACGAGCACCTGCGCGATACCGGCCTGTTTTTCCCCATCGACCCGGGGGCCGATGCCTCGCTGGGTGGCATGGCGGCGACGCGCGCCTCCGGCACCAACGCCGTGCGCTATGGCACCATGCGCGAGGCCGTTCTGGCCCTGACCGTGGTCACGGCCGACGGCCGCGTCGTGCGCACCGCCCGCCGGGCCCGCAAGTCGGCCGCCGGCTATGATCTGACGCGCCTGTTCGTGGGCAGCGAGGGCACGCTGGGCGTCATCACCGAGGTCACGCTTCGCCTGCACGGTATCCCGGAAACCATCCTGTCGGCGGTGTGCCCCTTTCCCAGTCTGAAGGCGGCGGTCGATTCGGTCATCCAGATCATCCAGATGGGCATTCCCATCGCCCGAATCGAGTTGCTCGACGTCAACCAGTTGCGTGCCGTCAATGCCTATTCCGGCACGAACCACGCCGAAAAACCGACCCTGTTCCTGGAGTTTCACGGCACCGAGGCTTTCGCGCGCGAGCAGGTCGCCATGGTCGAGGCGATCACGGCCGAGCATGACGCGGACGGCTTCGTCTGGGCCGAGACGCTGGAGGAACGCAATCAATTGTGGCAGGCGCGCCATAACGCTTATTATGCCGGCCTGGCCTTGAAGCCGGGCGCGAAGGGGTTTTCCTCGGATGTCTGCGTGCCGATCTCGCGGCTGGCCGAGTGCATCGAGCAGACCGAGCGCGACTGTGCCGCCTCCGGCGTTCTGACCACGCTGGTTGGTCACGTCGGCGACGGCAACTTTCACGTTCTTTTCATTTTCGATCCGGACGACGCCGACCAACTGGTCCGGGCCAAGGCCCTGAACGAACGCATCGTGTCCCGCGCGCTGGCGATGGAAGGCACCTGCACCGGCGAGCACGGCGTCGGCACGGGCAAGATGGCCTTTCTTGAGGCTGAGCACGGCCCCGACGGCCTGGACCTGATGCGCGCCGTGAAGCGCGCCCTGGATCCACGCGACATCATGAATCCCGGCAAGATCGTGCGGCTGTGATGGCACCGGTGGATGAGTGTGAATCGTCGGCCTGGTCCGGCACCGGCCCGCCGTGCTGATGACCCGGGCCGGCGGCCGGCAGCCGGGGGGCATCAGATGTCGAACAGCGGTTCCAGCCGGTGGGCGAGTTCGCTGGTTCCCTCGCGTATCCGCGCGGCCTGGTCGGGGGGGACGTTTTCCCAGCGACGGAGAACGGCCGTGCTGATGTCCGACGTCTCCGGGAAACTGGTGTTGGCGTCGATTGATTGCCCGGCGACGGTTGGTGTCAGAAAGGTCTCGGTCCAGGACACGCCCGCCCAGGCCGCGAACCGTTCCATGACCGAGCGACGATGTCGCACAAGGGAATCGAAACGAAGCAGCATGAAGCGTTCGGGATACTCTCTTTTATAGAAAATGGCAGCCTTCGCCATCTTGTTCCATTGCTTCAGTTCCAGGTCCAGGTCCCCGTGGCGGACTTCGCCATGCCGCAGGTGCCCGCGCCGCGAGGCCCACCAGGAGACCGGGTCCCGGATGACGGAAACAAGGCCGCCATCCGGATAGTCGGACAGGAATCCCTGAATGTTGCGCGGCCGACTGGCCATCTTCGGCACGAAACCAGCAAAAAGGCGTATGGCTTCGGGCGCCGGAGCCGTCTCCCAGGCCGCCCCGAAGCCAGCCAGGTAGGCGTCCATGACCACGCGCCTGGTGCGCGGCGGCGCCGGAAGCGCGGCCACGAAGCGCTCGCAGTGAACGGCGGGGCGGTAGGGAAAGGGGATGCGATGGTCGAAGTCGCGGCCCTTCTTGTAGCCGGTCTCCGCCAGGGTATCGAACTTGGCGTTGTGGAGGGCCGTGAACAGGCTCTGCGGGTCACTATCGGGATCGATCTGGGGCCAGCTCGACTTGGTGGGCGCTGTGAACGAGAATTCATGCGGGTACAGCATGATCTGGGGATGGCCGTCCAGAAGCTGGCTGAAAAGGCTGCCGCCGCTGCGCGACAACTGGGAGATCAGGATCAACGGCGCCATCAAAGGGCCCTTTCATGGGGTGCTTGCCGCAACGTCAGATCAACTCGTTGACCAGTCCCAACTCGTCGGGGGTCAGCAGCACGAACGGAACGCCGAAACTCCGGAACACCGTCAGCGCGGTGTTGACGTGGGCATCGACCACGTCATCGACCCGGGCATGAAAGCAGATCGAGGGCTTGCCCAGATACGGCGCCAGATAGCTGAGCCCGCCATAGGTGCCCACGAACCCGCGCGACCGCGCGATGATGCGGGTTTGAACATCCAGGTTCGTGCTGGGCGTCATCCAGTCGGCGGCCTGGATCAGGCGGTGGCCGTGGGTGTTGCCGGCCACCTGTTCGCGCATCCATTCGACGTTGCCGTGGTCGTCCACCGTGAACGGGGTGTCGAGCAGAACGACACTGGCGCGTT
>CAYFTQ010000230.1:0-4880 GCA_964346035.1 uncultured Roseospira sp.
GGCGTGAAGATGATTTCGGAGACGTTGCCCGGCGAACCGGTGTCCCAGTAGTCGGCGAAGCGCTCGAACTCCAGACGCACGCCCTGTTCGCGCGCCCGCACTTCGAACGGGCCGGTGCCCGACGCATGGGTCGAAGCGAAAGTGGAGCCATGCTTGACGATCGCGTCCTTGGGCTCGCCGTCCTCATCCGGACCGGTGTAGAAGGCCTTGTCCATCGGGAAGATGTAGGTGGCCATCGTCAGGACCAGCGGATAGGGCTCCCTGGTGATCAGGTCCACGGTGTAGTCATCGACGGCCTTGACCGCCTCGAACGGCGCGAACAGGCCCTTGAAGTCGGGGCTCTGCTTCAGGCGCTCCACCGTGAAGACCACATCCTCGGCCGTGAAGGTGTTGCCGGAATGGAACGTCACGCCCTCGCGCAGATGAAAGCGCATGGTGGTGTCGTCGATCTGTTCCCAGCTCTCGGCAAGGCGCGGTTCGAACTCAAGGTCCTTGGTGAAGCGCACCAGGGGATCGAACGTCATGTGCGAGAACTGAAGCGTGCCGCCGGAGAGTTGCTCGTGCGGGTCCAGCGAGACGGGATCGGCGTCGTAGGCCATGCGCAGCGTCTTGGCCTCGACCGGGCCGGCGCCGAAGCCGGCGGCCGCGCCCGTGCCCAGGGCCAGCGCGCAAGCCATCAGCGCGCCGCCGGCAGCCTTGGAGAAGTGGAACGTCATGCCTGATACACTCCCTGTGACGGTTCGGGGAGGGGGCGGGCGGGAACCCTGCTCGCAACCTGCGACCGAGTGCGGCCCGCGCTTCGGACCCTCCCGGTCCAACCGTTGCTCCTACACCAACCGCGCCAGTCAGGAAAGAGCCCGATTGGCGCCACGGCCAGACGCGCCCCCCGCTTTCGACCCGCAGAAAGGGGGCAGATCGGCAAAATGCGACATTTTATTGCGATTTTTGTTGTTCTGTGATTTCATTATGTCGCTCGCGCCGACCCAGGCGCCCTCTCTCGAAAGGCTCCCGCCATGCGCTCGCTGACCGCCGACCTCGCCACCGGCCCGGCCCCGACGTGGGCCACGGTCACGGTTGACGACTCCAACCGATGGCTGCATGCCGCCATCGACGACATGCGCCACAACCCAAGGTGTACCATGCTGTATGGCGCATTGGCGGTGGTCTCGTCGTGGGCCGTCGCGGGCGTCCTGCTGGTCACCGGTATGGGCGCGGTCATGCTGCCACTGGCCAGCGGCTTCATGCTGATCGGGGCCATGTTCGCCGTGCCGCTGCACGTGACGGCGCGGGCGCGCGAGGCCGGCGAGCGCATCTCGCTGATCGAGGCCATCCGCCGCAGCCGCCCGAGCCTGCCCGGACTGGCCATGATCGGGATCGTACTGACCCTGATCATGCTGAGCTGGATGATGCTGGCCATGCTGGTGTTCGCGCTGTTCTACGGCGGCACGCCCCTGGGACTGTCAGGCTTCGCCAGCGCGCTTCTGAGCAGCCCGCAGGCGGCCATCTTTCTGACCACCGGGACCCTGGTCGGCGCCGCCATGGCCAGCGCGGCCTTTGCCGTCGCCGCGCTGGCCATTCCGCTGCTTGTGGACCGGCCCTACATTCAGCCCGTTCACGCCATGGCGGTCAGCATCGAGGGCGTGGCGCGCCAACCCGGGGTCATGCTGGGATGGGGCGCGACCCTGGGCTTCATCACCCTGGCCGGGATGCTGCCGGGCTTCCTGGGACTGGCGTTCACGCTTCCGCTGGCCGGCTATGCCTCCTGGCACGCCTATCGCGGACTGCTGCCCAAGGGCATCTGAGGCAAAAGCAGCCGAGCACGGTCGCGGCCCAGCCCCCCCCTTTTTGCCGGCCCCTTTTCCCGGCGCGCGTTCCGGACTAGCGTGGCGGCCCTGACAGACCAGGACCGTCGCGACCGATCCGGAGCCCGACCCGACCATGACAGCCGATGCCGATGCCGATGCCGATGCCCCTGCCCCCGCCTCGCCCCACACCGGCCCGCTGGCCGGCGTGCGCGTGCTCGACCTCAGCCGCGTCCTTGCCGGTCCCTTCTGTACCCAGCTTCTGGGCGACCTGGGCGCCGACATCATCAAGGTGGAGCGCCCGGGGCGCGGCGATGACACGCGCGCGTGGGGGCCGCCCTTCCTGCCCGACCGCGACGGCAACCCCACGGCGGAATCGGCCTACTACCTCTCCATCAACCGCAACAAACGCTCGGTCGCCGTGGACATCGCCACACCCGAGGGCCAGGCCCTGATTCGCCGCCTCGCCGCCGACGCGGACATTCTGGTGGAGAACTTCAAGGTCGGTGGCCTGGCGCGCCATGGCCTCGCGTACGGGGACCTCAAGGATGCCTGCCCGCGCCTGATCTACTGCTCCATAACAGGCTTCGGACAAGTCGGCCCCTACGCGGGCCGCGCCGGCTATGACTACCTGGCCCAGGGCATGGGCGGCATGATGAGCCTGACCGGCCCGCCCGACGGCGACCCGGTCAAGGTCGGCAATGCGAACGCCGACCAGTTGACCGGGCTGTATGCCGCCGTCGCCATCCTGGCCGCCCTGCACCATCGCGGCGCCAGCGGGCGCGGACAGCACATCGACGCCAACCTGCTCGACTCCCAGATCGCCTGGCTGACTTATCAGGCCCAGAACTGGCTGGTGTCGGGACAGACGCCGAAGCGCTGGGGCAATGCGCATCCCAACATCGTGCCCTACGACACCTTTCCCGCCGCCGACGGCCATCTGATTCTGGCGGTTGGAAACGATGACCAGTTCGGTCGCTTCTGCGTGGTCGCCGAACGCCCGGATCTGGCCGAAGACGCGCGTTATCGGACCAATGCGCTGAGGATCGCCAACCGTGACAGCTTGACGGAGACGTTGCGCGCGCTCATCGCCACCCGCCCGCGCGACGCCTGGCTGGCGGACCTGGAGGCCGTCGGCGTGCCGGCCGGGCCGGTCAACAGCATCCCGGACGTGTTCGCGGACGCCCATGTGCAGACACGCGGCATGACCGTGCCAATGACCCCGGCCGGTCGGGACGAGCCGGTCGCGCTGGTCGCCAACCCGCTGCGCCTGACGGAAACCCCGCCCGGCTACCGCCATCCGCCGCCCACCGTCGGCGAGCACACGGACCTCGTCCTGGCGGAACTGGGCATCCCCGAGGCCGAGCGCGCCGCCCTGCGCGCCGCCGGAGCCATCGCGTGACGGCCCCCGGACGGGTCTTCATTGCGGCCCATCAATGACACCCATTCGCATTACCTGATACCGGAGGCACATGCCCGGGCGGACGGTGGCGGCATCGCCGCGCCCGCCCCGCTCCCGTATCCGGAAAGGCCCGCCATGACCCGAACACCATCCTTGACGTCGCGCGCCCGTCCCCGCGCCGCGCTGGCGTCCGTCATCCTGGCGCTGGCACTGCCCGCCACCGCCACCGCCACCGCAGCCTCCGGTGCCCGGGTCGTCCTGGCCTGCGAGCAGGCCGGCGAGCCGGCGGACGTGCGCATCTGTCTGACCGACTCGCGCCTGGAGATCAGCCGCGAGGGCGAGAAAGCGGCCTATCAGGCGACTGATCTGGCCACGCTCGACGACCCCGCAGACGGCGCCCTGGACCTGACCATGCCGCGCAATTTCTCGCTCAAGGTCCAGAACACCGCCACCGACGCGCTGCTGACCCTGACGGTGATGGCCCCCGGCGGCGCCACCGTGCACACCCATCAGGCCAAGCGGTTCGAATGGGTGCAGTTCTATCACTGCGGCCCCCAGGTCAACCCGACCTGCCGGGACTATCGCACCCCCACCAACTGACCACGCCTGCCCGGCCCTCAGGGCATTCGGGAGAAAGAAAAGACATGGGCTTGGTGCCGTGCGAGGCGATGCCTGAAACGTGACGAGAGGAATGAACTCCCCTTTCGGCGTGTCACTGAGGCGTCACGATCGCAAGAAATGGTGTTCTGATCGCGCCCGCACCGTTCAGCCCGTTTTACGAGTTCACCCGATTGCCCTGGCCCGGCCTTGACCCCCCGGGGCTGGGCGGCTAAACGAGTCTTCACGTGGTGATTTGGCGACCAGCTTGCGGCCACGTTAAACAAACTGGCTAAGCGGTTGGAGCCCCGACAGGCCCCGGCCCCGTCCGGGGCCTTTGGCGTTTCGGGGCCGGCCGCGCCCCTGGACGGAGACCCAGCGCATGGCGCCGACCGACGACTGCCCCGCCGACTGGCACCCGCGCACGCGCATGGTCCGTGCCGGCCTGGACCGCTCCGGCCACATGGAAACGGCGGAGGCGTTGTATCTCTCATCGGGGTTCGTCTATGCCGACGCCGACTCCGCCCGGCGCGCCTTCGACGGCACCGAAGAGCGCTTCGTCTACTCGCGCTTCCGCAACCCGACCACCTCGGTGTTCGAGCAGCGTCTGGCCGCGCTGGAGGGCGCGCGCTTCTGCCGCGCCACGGCCAGCGGCATGGCCGCCGTCACCGCCGCCCTGCTGTGCCAGGTGGGCGCGGGGGACAGAATCGTGGCGGCGCGCGAACTGTTCGTCTCCTGTCACTATGTCCTGACCGAACTGCTGCCGCGCTATGGTGTGACGGTCGAACTGGTGCCGGGCGCCGATCTGGACGCCTGGCGCGCCGCACTCGGCGCCGCGCCGGCACGGGCCGTATTCCTGGAATCGCCGTCCAACCCGGGCCTGACGGTGACCGATATCAGCGCGGTGGCCGAACTCGCCCACCGCGCGGGCGCCCGGCTGATCGTGGACAACGCCTTCGCCACCCCGGTCCTGCAACGCCCGCTGGCCCTGGGCGCGGACATCGTGGTCTATTCCGCGACCAAGCACATCGACGGCCAGGGGCGCTGCCTGGGGGGCGCCGTGCTCAGCAACGACGACC
>CAYFTQ010000231.1:0-4851 GCA_964346035.1 uncultured Roseospira sp.
CGCGATACGATCGAGCTGAAGGTCGCCCAGGTGGCGCGCCTGAAGCAGGAGGTCGAGGCCCTGACCGCGCTGCGCGACGAACTGGAGGAGCGCATCCGGACCATGGACACGCGCCTGTCCGACACCGAGGGCGCGCTGGTCGAAGAACAGCGCATCTCCGAACAGGCCCGCGCGCAGGCCGCTCTTCTCAACAGCCAGCTCAAGCGGGTCCGCGCGGAACTGGCGCGCCTGGGCGACCTGCTGGACGCCAAGGAGGCCGAAGCCGAGACCCAGCGCGCCCAGATCGCCAACCTGGGCCAGAAGCTGAATGCCGCGCTGGCCGACAAGGTGCAGGAGTTGCAGCGCTATCGCTCGGAGTTCTTCGGACGCCTGCGGGCGGTGCTGGGCGATCGCGAGGGCATCCGGGTGGAAGGCGACCGCTTCGTATTCCAGTCCGAGGTCCTGTTCGACGTCGCCGAGGCCACCATCGGCCCCGATGGTCGCGACGACCTGGCCGACCTGGCCGATACCCTGTTGACCGTGGCGGCCGAGTTTCCCGAGGACATCGACTGGATCCTTCGCGTCGATGGCCACACCGACGAACGCCCGATCAGCACGCCCCAGTTCGCCAACAACTGGGAACTCTCGACGGCACGCGCGATCTCTGTGGTGCGGTTCCTGATCAACCAGGGTGTGCCGCCCCACCGGCTGGCGGCTGCGGGCTTCGCCGAACACCGCCCCGTCGCCACGGGTGACAGCGAACGCACCTATGCCCGCAACCGCCGCATCGAACTGAAACTGGATCAGCGCTAGCCCGGCTTTCATACCGACCGGCCTTGATCCTGACGAGTCAGGATCAAGGCGCCATGTATCACACCGGCACGAGGCCCGTCGTTCGAAGGGCCGGGCGGCGGCGTCCCACCCTGTCACACTGTGCCGAGGCGGTGGCGGGGGGGCTGCGAGAAACACGTCGTAAGGTTCTTGCGGGGCCGGGCCGATGAAGTGATAGAATCGGTCCCGGTTCCGCCTCTGCCAGCCTCGCCTCACCCCGCCCCGCCTATCCCTGCCTCGCCCCGGGGGCGCGGCCCGCCCATGGGACCCACCGGCATGACCCATCGCTTTGCCGCCCTGGCCCGGGCGCTGGACCGCTTCTATATGTTGTGCGGGGTGCTGGCCGCCGTCTGTCTGGTGGCGCTGACGGGGCTGATCCTGACCAGCATCGTCTCGCGCCTGCTGGGGGTCTATCTGGGCAGCCTGACAGAGATCGCCGGCTATGCCATGGCGGCCGGCTCGTTCTTCGGCATGCCCTATGCCTTCCGCGCCGGCGCCCATATCCGCGTCAGCCTGCTGATCTCCAACCTGAGGGGCCGCGCCCGTTGGGTGCTTGAGCTTTGGGCGCGCGCCGTGATCGCCGCCGCAGCGGGCTATCTGGCGTTCTATTTCTGCCGCCTGACGTGGTTCTCGTGGGACTTCGGCGAGGTCAGCGAGGGCGCCGATGCCATCCCGCTGTGGATCCCGCAGGCGGTCATGGCGGCCGGAGCGGTGTGTTTCGCCATCGCCACCCTTGATTCCCTTGCGCGCGCCCTGGCCCTGGGCGAGGCCAGCCTGAGCGCGCCAGAAGCCGACGGAGGGTGCGAGGAATGAGCGAAAGCGTGCTGATCGCGGTCTTCGTCCTGTCGCTGTTCGCGCTGCTGGGCTCGGGCGTGTGGGTGGGGGCCAGCCTGCTTGTCTGCGCCTGGATCGGCATGGAGCTGTTCACCAATCGCCCGACCGGCGACTCCATGGCCATGATCCTGTGGGGGGCGCAATCGTCATGGACCCTGACGGCGCTTCCCATGTTCATCTGGATGGGCGAGATCCTGTTCCGCTCGCGCCTGTCGGAGGTGCTGTTCAAGGGCCTCACCCCCTGGCTGGCGCGCCTGCCCGGCGGCCTTCTGCATACCAACGTCGCCGGCTGCGCCATCTTCGCCGCCATTTCGGGCTCGTCGGCGGCGACCGTGGCCACCGTCGGCAAGATGTCGATCCCCGAGTTGCGCCAGCGCGGGTACCCGGAACGCATGATCGTCGGTACCCTGGCCGGGGCCGGCACCCTGGGGCTGCTGATTCCGCCGTCGATTTCGCTCATTATCTACGGGGTTTCGGTCAACGAGAGCATCGCCAAGCTGTTCATCGCCGGCATCCTGCCGGGCGCGGCGCTGGCCCTGATGTTCATGACCTATGTGGCGCTGTGGGGCATTCTGTCGAAACAGCAAAGCGCCGAGATGGTGGTCTATGCCTGGCGCCAGCGGCTGGCCGGCCTGAAGGACCTGGCGCCGGTGCTGGTGCTGATCCTGGGCGTGATCGGCTCCATTTATGCCGGCATAGCGACCGCCACCGAGGCCGCCGTGCTGGGCGTGATCGGTTCGCTCGGGCTGTCGGCGCTGCAAGGCAGTCTGTCGTGGGCAACCTTCCGCGAGTCGCTGCTGGGGGCGGTGCGAACCTCGGCCATGATCGCCTTCATCCTGGCCGGGTCCACGTTCCTGTCCCTGGCCATGGGCTTCACCGGCATCCCGCGCGCCCTGGCCGAGGGCATCGGCGGCCTGAACCTGTCGCCGCTGCAACTGATCGCCATGCTCACGGTGTTCTATATCATCCTGGGCATGTTCCTGGACGGCATCTCGTCCATCGTGCTGACCATGGCGGTGATCGAGCCCCTGGTGCGCCAGGCCGGCTTCGACATGGTCTGGTTCGGCATCTATCTGATGATCGTGGTCGAGATGGCGCAGATCACGCCGCCGATCGGCTTTAACCTGTTCGTGTTGCAGGGCATGACCGGGCACGACATGGGATTCATCTCGCGCGCCAGTATCCCGATGTTCCTGATCATGTGCCTGGCCATCGTCGGGCTGGTGTGGTGGCCGGACATCGCGCTGATTCTGCCCAATACTATGTAGGACCGGTTGCCGGGGCGCGCAGCGCAATCGGATGAGCGTGCTTCGGTCGTCATCGGTGCGGCGTCGTCTGGCGACGACGACTCGCCATCACGTTTCGAGTCTGATGCCAACGGCATCTGACGATGACCGTTGGAGTCCATAACCGCCCCGCCTTCCCAACCCGAGGCGGCTTCGCTATGGTCACAGCCATGCCCGCCGCCGACGCCCTTCCGCCCCTTGCCCTGCCGCTCGACGAGTCGGGCTGCACAGCAGCCGCCACCCGGGCCTCGCGCCGCTTCGAGGGGCGCGGGCTGATGTGTGTGCGCGGCGAACGCATCGTGTTCGCCCACCTTGATTTTGCGCTTCTCCCCGGCGAGGCCCTGCTTCTGCTGGGGCCGAACGGCTCCGGCAAGTCGTCGCTGCTGCGCCTGCTGGCCGGCCTGTTGCGCCCGGCCGCGGGCGCCCTGGCCTGGGAAGATGGTCCGGTGGCCGGCGACCCGGAGCGCCACCACGCCCGCACCCGCTATGTCGGCCACACCGATGCCGTCAAACCGGTGCTGACGGCGCGCGAGACGCTGACCTTCTGGGCGCGGGTGTGCGCCGGGCCGGACGACTCGCCGGACACCGTCGCCGCCCGGGTCGAGGGCGCGCTTGATCGCCTGGGTCTGACGCGGCTGGCCGGCGTGCCGGGGCGCATGCTGTCGGCCGGGCAGAAGCGACGCCTGAACCTGGCCCGCCTGCTGGCGGCTCCTGCCCCGCTGTGGCTGATGGACGAACCGACAACCGCGCTGGACAAAGGCTCGATCGCGGTTCTGGAGCAGGTCATGGACGAGCACCGCGCCGCTGGCGGCATGATCGCCCTGTCCACCCATCAAGGCGTGACCCTGCCTGGCGCACGTGTCTTGAACCTGGACGACCACGCGCTTGATGCCGAGGCCGCCTGGGGCCTTCAGGACGCCGCCGACGCGGCCTTTCAGGGGGTGGACGAAGCATGATCGGGGCCGTTCTCGCCGTGCTTCGCCGCGACCTGCGTCTGGCCCTGCGCCAGGGTGCGGACAGCCTGATGGTGGTGGCCTTCTTCGTCATCACGGTGGCACTGTTCCCGTTCGGCGTCGGTCCCGAACTGGCCGTACTGGAGCGCATCAGCGCCGGCGTGGTCTGGGTGACGGCGCTTCTGGCCGCCATGCTGTCGCTGGACCGCCTGTTCCAGACCGACTACGAGGACGGCAGTCTCGACCTGCTGACCCTGACCCCGACCCCGACCATGGCCCTGGTGCTGGGCAAGGTGGCGGCGCACTGGCTGACCACCGGCCTGCAGCTGATCCTGGCCTCGCCGCTTCTGGCGCTGCTGCTGGCCATGCGGCCGGAGGGTTATGGCGTGCTGCTTGCGGCGATGGCGCTGGGCACCCCGTCGCTCAGCCTGATCGGCAGCGTCGGCGCCGCCCTGGTGCTGGGGGCGCGGCGCGGGGGCGTGCTGCTCTCTTTGCTTGTGCTGCCACTTTATATTCCTGTACTGGTGTTCGGGGTCTCGGCCGTGGACGCCGCCGTCATGGGCCTGCCGGCCGACGCCCAGCTCATGATTCTGGGCGCCCTGCTGCTGGCCGGGCTGGTGCTGTGCCCGTGGGCCGCCGCCGCCGCGCTCAAGCAGGCGGTGGAATAGCGCGCATGGCGTTTGCAGCGTGCCCCGCTCCTGATATATGGAGGGTTCGGGGCCGCGACCGGGTGGCTCCGCCCCCTGTCTTGCAACGTGACCGGAATCCCATGGCCAAGACCGACCCGTCATCCGCCTCCCCCTCGGGCGCCTCGCCGCCCGAGGACATCGCGCGGCTGTCGTTCGAGGAGGCCCTGAAGGCGCTGGAAGAGATCGTCCAGCCCCGGGGGGCCGGCCGCGTGGACCGGGACGGCGCCGTCACCGCCTATGAACGCGGGGTCTGGCTGCGCAAGCACTGCGAGACCCGCC
>CAYFTQ010000232.1:0-4840 GCA_964346035.1 uncultured Roseospira sp.
GCTGCGAGGTGAAGTACGCCATCCACCCGGTGGCTGGCCGCATGCCGGGGCACATGAACGTGCTGCTGGCCGAGGCCAATGTGCCCTATGAAGACGTGTTCGAGCTGGAGGACATCAACAGCGAGTTCACCACCGCCGACGTGGCCTATGTCATCGGCGCCAACGACGTCACCAACCCGTCCGCCAAGACCGACCCGGGCAGCCCGATCTATGGCATGCCGGTGCTGGACGTGGAGAACGCCAAGACGGTCCTGTTCGTCAAGCGCTCCATGGCGTCGGGCTATGCCGGCGTGGACAACCCGTTGTTCTTCAGGGACAACACCATGATGCTCTTCGGCGATGCCAAGAAGATGACCGAAGAGATCGTGCAGGCGCTGGACTAGACCGCCCGCCCGTTCCGGACCGGCGCCGCGAGCGCCGGTCCGGATGGGCGCACCCCTGTCGCGGACCCGAGGGAGAAGGGAGGCACGCCATGCCCGCCCCCCGTGATCCGACCCCACTCGTTTTCCTTCCCGGCCTGCTCTGTGACGACGCACTGTGGGCGCATCAGGTCGAGGCTCTGTCCGACCTGGCTGCGCCCGCCGTCGCCGATCTGACCCGGGACGACAGCATCCAGGCCATGGCCGCGCGGGTCCTGGCCGGAGCGCCGCCGCGCTTTGCCCTGGCCGGACTGTCCATGGGCGGTTATGTCGCGCTGGCCATGGCCCGGGCCGAACCCGATCGCATAACCCGGCTGGCGCTGCTGGACACCAACGCCCACGCCGACGCGCCCGAGCAATCGGAGCGTCGCCGCGCTTTGATCGCGCTGGCCGAATCGGGGCATTTCGACGACGTGCCGCCGGCGCTCATCCCGGCGCTGCTGAGCGCCCCCCATCAGCGCGACCCGGCACTGACCGGATTGGTGGCCGACATGGCCCACCGCGTCGGCCCGCGCGCCTTCGCGCGTCAGCAAACCGCCATCATGGGCCGGCCCGACGCCCGCCCGACGCTGGCCGCGATTGCCTGCCCGGCCCTGGTCCTGTGCGGTGCCGACGACGCCCTGACCCCGCCAGCGATCCACCGCGAGATGCATGACGCCCTGCCCGACGCCAGCCTGATCGTGGTACCGGACAGCGGCCACCTATCGCCCATCGAACAGCCGGCGGCCGTCTCGGCGGCGCTGCGCGACTGGCTGACCGGCGCCTGAGCCCGCACGCCGGGCGGACGACGGCCCGCGCGGTGGCGACCATTCCGGATTAGCGGCGGCTGTACTTGCCCACCACCAGGTGGATACTGACCAGGTCCTCGCGCGGCACGTCGAATTCATCCGGTGGTGAATACTGGCGCAGCCTGACCCCGCCACCATCCATGCGCACCAGCCGCTTGACCAGGGCGTGCTGACCGCCACCGTCACACCGCCGGATGACCAGCACGTCCTGGCCGGAAAACGGTGGTTTCGTGGGATGGCACAGGACCATGTCGCCGGGCTCAAAGGCCGGGCTCATGCTTTCGCCGATCATGTAGAACCCGAAGCCACCCTTGACCCCCTCCAACGGCGCGGGGCGGCGGACCCATTCGATCGGCTCGAAACTCACCAGCATCTCCCCATCCGGCCCACCCAGGGCCGACCCGAACACCGGCAGGTCACGGTCCCCGACCAGGCCATCCATGCGGGGCCGCGCCAGATCCACCTCCGATGATCGCGACTCGGCGAGATCGCGACCGCCCGAGACCTCATCCGAGAACCCCGCCGCTGCATCGGGTACATTTCGTACCGGCCCGCCGGACTCCCCCATGGCGCCGAACTGGATCCAGGCCGGCGACACCTGCAGGGCACCAGCATACCGTTCCGCGACGTCCGGCTTCAAGTTCCGCTGGCCGTTTTCATGGCTCTTATAGGTGTTTTCGTTCCAGCCGAATCGGCCCGCCGCCTCGGCGGCGGTGGCATAGCCTGCGGCGGCGCGCGCGCGGCGCAGTCTGTCTGCGGGGGTCTCCATGGTCAGAGCCTACCACGGTGCGGTTCGTATTTCCACTTGACCGGGGCGGTTCATTTTGCACCTTGTGGGGCAGAACGTACCGCGAACGTGGCCGCCCCGACGCGGCACAGACCCCGGCAAGGAAAACCCCTCATGCCCGATCCCGCCGCCACCGCCGTCATGCCCCTGCCCCTGCCCCACCCAAAGGATGATGGAGCGCGCGCCGACGCCGCCCGCAGCGCCGCCCCGTCGGCCCTGGCCGCCCTGCCGCCGCAGGCCCGCACCCTGTTCGCCATCCTGTCCCGGGCCGCCGCCGCCGGCGCGCCCTGCCCCAGCAACTTCGCCCTCATGGACGCCCTCGACCTGGCCAGCCCGGATGGCGTCCGCAAGCACATGGGCCAATTGCGCGATGCCGGCCTTGTGCGGGTGAGTTCGTCGGGCCGGCGCCGGAGCGTGGCCATCCTGACCGACGGCCGGCGCACCGCCTGGTCCCGGGCCAACGGCCACGCCCGCGCCGGGGCGGCCTTCAGCGACGGCTGGGGCAACGGCTCCGACGCCCTGCTGTCCCGCATGGCCGCTCAGGGCCTGGATCTGACCACCATGGCCACGCGCCTGGGGCGCACCCCTTCAAGCGTGCGCCACCGCCTGCGTCGGCTGCGCGCTGCGGGCAAGGTCGCCCCCGCCCAAACGGACACCCCGGCCGCCGCGCCCGCAGCCGGACCGGCGCGCATCGTCCGCCCGGGCAAGGACGGGCAGGCGCCCCGGCCGCTTGATCCCGGACCGATGCGCCGCGACGTCATTACCAACGACCGCGACCGCCCGGCAGGGGAAACCGCCCAGATCGCTTCGTTTCTGGCGCGTGGAGGCGGCCGCAAGCTGCCGCCGGCCTATGTGGGCGAGGTGCGCGGCGCGGCGCCGCTGGAGGGAATCGCACCCATCAGCCCGCGCGCTCGCCGAATCCTGCGCGTGATGGACCCCGCGCGGCCATCCCCGGCCCGGGTGCTGGCCCTCGCGGCCGGCGTCGATCCGCTCCTGATGCCCGAGATCCTGCATGAACTGCGCACGGCTGGCCTGGTCCGGCGCCAGGGACCGGGCGCCGGACGCCGCAGCCACGCACCCGCCCCGGGCTACGCCCGCACGGACGCAGGCGCCGCCATGCTGAACGCTTTGGGACTGGCCCCCGCGCCGGCGCCGGCAGGCCCGCCCGCCGGGAAGGCGGCGACATGAGTGGCCTCGACCCCGCCGCGTATCGCCCGCCACGCCGTCCCGTCACGCGCATCTTCCTGCACTGCTCGGCCACGGATGCCCGTGGCCGCGACTATCAGGGCGCGGCGCTGGTGGACACCGTGCGCGGCTGGCATCTGGCCAGAGGTTGGTCGGATGTCGGCTATCACATGCTCATCGACGCAGCCGGAACCATCAGCCCCGGCCGCGACCTGGAGCGCACCCCGGCCGCACAACGCGGCCACAACACCGGGTCCGTCGCGATCATGGTGCATGGCTTGGGCGCCTTTACGGAGCCGGCGCTAAGCGCCTGCGCGACGCTGTGCCAGGCCATCAACAGCGCCCACGGCGGCGCCGTGACCTTCCACGGTCATTGCGAGGTCGCGGCCAAGCGTTGCCCGGTGTTCGACTACCGCAGCCTTCTGGCGCTGGCCGCGGACGGCCGCATGCCCCTGTCGGCGCCAACGGCCTGAACCCGCCACCCGCTGTCGTTTTCCCACCTTGTCCCGGGGGATCACCGCCATGCCCCTGACCGCCCCCAAGCGGCGCCCCCTGCGGCGCGCCTTCACCAAGCCGGGCACCAAGCCGGGCACCAAGCCGGGCACCTGGCCGGGCACCTGGCCGGGCGCCATCGTCGCCGTTGCCGCCCTTGGCGCGCTGGCCGCCGCCGTCGCGAGCGGCCACCTGCCGCTGGACCGCGCCCTGTCTGTCGCCATGACACTGATCGGAGGCTAGCCCCATGCGACTTGTCCGCCCCCTGACCGCCGCCGCCCTTGTGCTCGCCCTGGCCGGCTGCCTTCCGCTGGCTGCGGCCGTTCCCGGAGCCATGGTCGGTGCCGTCGGGCTGTACTGCGCCGCCGTATCGGATCACGGCAAGACGGTGGCGCGCGACGCCCTGACACAGGGTACCCCGCTGATCGCCTGCCCTGAAAGCGATCCCGGGTCGAGTCCCCAGACGGATCACACCCGGGAGGCGGAGTCGCCCCCGCCGTCGTCGTAGCCTCCTGCCATCAGGCCATCAGGCCATCAGGCCATCAGGCCAGGGCCGGCGCCGGCCCCTGGGTATCAGGGCCGGCCTCGCCCCGGCCGATCGGCATGGCGCGCTTCATCCACTTCTGCAGCTTCTCGAAGGCACGCACCTCGATCTGACGCACCCGCTCGCGCGAGATACCGTATTCGTGGCTCAGATCCTCCAGCGTCATCGGCTCCTCGCTCAGCCGACGTTCGGTCAGGATGTGGCGCTCCCGATGATTGAGGGTTTCAAGGGCGCGCGACAGAAGATCGCGACGCTGGCTCAGTTCCTCGCTCTCGCCAAGGCGGCTTTCCTGATCAACCGTTTCGTCGACAAGCCAGTCCTGCCATTCGCCCTCGCCGTCGATTCGCACCGGCGCGTTCAGCGAGTGGTCGGGGCTGCCCAGACGCCGGTTCATGTTGATGACGTCCTGTTCGGGCACGCTTAACTTGGTGGCGATCTCGGTCACGCTCTCGTGCGGCAGGTCGCCGTCTTCCATAAGCTGGAGTTGGCCCTTCATGCGGCGCAGGTTGAAGAACAGCTTCTTTTGTGCCGCCGTGGTGCCCATCTTCACCAGTGACCAGGAATGCAGAATGTATTCCTGTATGGACGCCCTGATCCACCACATGGCATAGGTCGCCAGCCGGAA
>CAYFTQ010000233.1:0-4831 GCA_964346035.1 uncultured Roseospira sp.
GTGGCACCCGACAGCTATTATCCGCGCATCCGCGAGATCTGCGACCATTACGGCGTGCTGTTGATCCACGACGAGGTCATGACCGGAGCCGGGCGCACCGGGCGCTTCCTGGCTGGCGAGCATTGGGGGCTGGTGCCCGACATCATCGCCATGTCCAAGGGCTTCGCCGCCGGCTATGCGCCGTTGGGGGCGATGGTCGCGCGCGACGACATGGTGGAAGCGGTCATGGACCATGGCGGCTTCATCCACGGCTATACCTATGCCGGCAACCCGCTGGCCTGTGCGGCGGGTCTGGCGGTGCTCAGCGAGACCCGCCGGCGCGACCTGGCCGGCAACGCCAGCCGGGTGGGTGATGTGCTCAAGATGGGGCTGGAGGCGCTGGCCAATCGCCACCCGATCATCGGCGATGTGCGGGGCCGAGGCCTGCTGCTGGCCATGGAACTGGTCGCCGACCGCGACACCCTGGAGCCGCTGCCGCCCGAGCGCATGGCCGCCGCGCGGCTGGTCGATCTGGCCTATGACCGGGGGCTGATCGTCTATTGGCGCCGCACCCGGGGCGGCTATGTCGGCGACCACGTCATGGTCTGCCCGCCGCTGATCCTGAACGAAGGCGAAATCGACGAGATCCTCTCGCCGCTCGACGACGCCCTGACCGTGCTGGAACGGGAACTGGGGGTGGGGTGAGGGGGGGGGCGCGGCCGGGCTCTGGGTCATGTCACCGGTACGGAGCGGTCGAACAGCGTTTCCGGTGCAATGTCCAGATCGCCCGGCCAACACACGGTGTCGAACGCGACGTGGGCCTGCTTGAAGGTCTCCATGTCCCGAAGTCGCGTGAACACGCCCCGATCCAGATAGGGCCGGGCGTCGAACAGGCGGTGGTCTCCGGTGTCGAACCACAGTTCCAGGGTGAAATCATCCCGGGGCAGAACCCGCACAACGGCTTCCACGGTCGGTCCTCCTATCGCAAGGGGTCGATGGGAAACGGTTTGTGTCCGTTCACTGCGAGATCCCAGTTGGCCAGCAGGGAGTCGCGATGGATCTCGATCCAGGCTTGAACAAGCCGCGTTTGCGACCAAGGCAGCCCGCCGCCCAGGACGGCGCCGTCCTCAATGGAAAACGATGCCTTTTGGTCCTGGTAGCTCGCATGAACGTGAGGCAGGTTATGACGCTCATTGTCATAGAAGTACATCAGGATGACGATGCCATAAAACATGCTGATCGTCGGCATGGACTTTGTCCGGGTGCGGCGCGGCTCCCGCGACAGTCCAACAGGCGGGATTGTGGTGTCAACAGCCTCTTATTCGGGCGCGCCGGCCCCTCGTGGTGGTCCGGCATCCGGGCTAGGATGATGCTGCCGTCCCTGGATCGCCTCGGCGTGGCGGCATGGCGCCTCGCGATGACGATCACGAATACTCTGGAGGTTCGTCTTGGCTCAAGATCCCCTCGTCATCACCTGTGCCGTCACCGGCTCGGTGCATACGCCGACCATGAGCCCCCATCTGCCCGTCACCCCGGACCAGATCGCGGAAGCGGCCATCGCGGCGGCGGAGGCCGGGGCGGCGGTGCTGCATCTGCACGCCCGCGACCCGCAGACCGGCCGGCCCTCGCCCGATCCGGACGTGTTCATGCGCTTTCTGCCGCGCATCAAGCAGGCCACGGATGCGGTGGTGAACATCTCCACCGGCGGCGGCATGCCGATGACGGTCGATCAGCGCATGCAGGCCGCGCTTCGGGCCAGCCCGGAGATGGCGTCGTGCAACATGGGCACGATGAACTTCGGGCTGTTTCAGGCGCTCGACCGATGGAGCGCGTGGCAACACGACTGGGAACCGGCCTTCCTGGAAGCCAGCCGCGATTTCGTGTTCAAGAACACCTTCGCCGATATCGAGGCGCTTCACGCCGAACTGGGCGAGGGCTGCGGCACCCGGTTCGAATACGAATGCTATGACCTGGGCCACCTGTACACGCTGGCCCATTTCGTCGAGCGCGGCATCGCCAAACCGCCGCTGTTCCTGCAATTCTGCCTGGGGATTCTGGGCGGGATCGGCGCCGATCCGGACACCCTGATGACCATGAAGCGCACCGCCGACACACTGTTCGGGACGGACTATCGCTTTTCCGTGCTGGGGGCGGGGCGCCACCAGATGACGCTGTCCACCATGGCCGCCGCCATGGGCGGCAACGTGCGCGTCGGCCTGGAGGACAACCTGTTCCGCGAAAAGGGGGTTCTCTCGGAAAGCAACGCCGAGCAGGTGACGCGCATCCGCGCCATCGTCGAGGGCCTGGGCCGGCGCATCGCCACGCCCGAGGAGGCGCGCGCCCTGCTGGCCCTGAAGGGTGGCGACCGGGTCGGCTTCTGACCCGGAGCGTCACGCCCACCCGGCTCAGGTGGCCTCTCGACCGCGGCTCATGGCGCGGCTGAGCACGATCACCGGCACCAACCCCACCGCGACAATGGTCAGCGCGGCGGTGGAGGCCTGCTCCAGGCGGGCGTCGCTGGCCAGTCGAAAGGCCCGCACGGCAAGGGTGTCGAAGTTGAACGGGCGCACGACCAAGGTCGCCGGCAGTTCCTTCATGACGTCCACGAACACCAGGATGGCAGCGGTCAGCAGGCCGCCGCGCAAAAGCGGCAGATGCACCGCCAGCAGGGTCCGTCGCGGCCCCGCACCCAGCATGCGTGCGGCCTCGTCCAGGCTGGGCGAGAGCTTGCCCAGGCTGGACTCGGCGGCGCCCAGTGCCACCGCCATGAACCGGACCAGATAGGCGAACACCAGCGCGGCGATGGTGCCGGTCAGAACCAGCCCGGTGGAGACCCCAAGCCAGTCCCGCGCCAGCCGGTCCAGGGCTGCGTCGGCGGCGGCGAACGGGATCAGAACGCCGACAGCAATCACCGTGCCCGGCACCGCATAGCCCAGGCCGGCCGCCCGCACCGTAAAGCGGGTCAGGGGCGCCGGGTCCAGTCGGCGGGCATAGGCCAGGAACAGACCCAACGCGACAGCCAGTGCGCTGGTTATGGCGGCCAGTGCGACGCTGTTGCCGGCATAGGTCGTGAAAGCCGCCCAGCCCATCGGGTCGCCGTAGCGCACCGCCAGATTCAGCAGCACCGCCGCCGGCACCACGAAGCCCACCAGCACGGGCAGCCCGCACAGTACGACGGCCCCGACCCGTGCCAGCGGCCCCAGTTGCAGCCGCACGATCGGTCGCCGCCGCCCGGTGGTGTCGTGAAAGCGCGCCCGGCCGCGCGCCAGCCGCTCGACCAGCAGCACGGTCGCCACCACCGCCAGCAGCAGTGCCGCAAGCTGGCCCGCTGCGACCGGTGCCCCGCGCGCGAACCAGGTGCGATAGATGCCGGTGGTGAAGGTCGGCACGCCCAGATGGGATACGGTGCCGTAATCCGCCAGCGTTTCCATGGCCACCAGCGCCGCGCCGGCCACGATGGCCGGCCGCGCCAGTGGCACACCCAGGCGCAGGAAGGCCCCCATCGGTCCCGCGCCCAGGGTCCGGCCGGCCTCAAGCACGCATACCGACTGTTGCAGAAAGGCGGCGCGCGCCATCAGGTAGACATAAGGGTAGAGAACAAAGCCCATCAGGACCACGGCCCCGCCCAGGGAACTGATGTCGGGGAACCAGTAATCGTCGCGGCCCCAGCCGAAGGTCTCGCGCAACGCCGTCTGCACCGGTCCGGCGTAGGCCAGCAGGTCATAATAGACGTAGGCCATGACATAGGCCGGCACCGCCAGCGGCAGCAAAAGCGCCCATTCGAACACGCCGCGCAGGGGACAGCGGGTCATGGTCACGACCCAGGCCGTGGACACCCCCAGCAGCGCCGCCAGCGTGACAACGCCGAGGGCCAGCAGGACCGAGTTGCGCGCGTAGTCCGCCAGCACGGTGTCGGCCAGGTGCGCCCACACCCCGTCCGAGGGCAGGAGCACCCGCGAGACGACGACGGCAATCGGCAGCGCCACCAGGCCGGCGACCAGCAGCGCACCCAGGCTCCAGCGCGAGAGGCGCGGCGCCGATGGGGCCGGGGCGGGAAGGCGAAGGCGAAGGCGCGGGCGCGGGCGCAGGGCGATCATGGCGCGCAGCCTAGGCGGATTTCGGTTGCGAGCCAATCGCAAAATGGAGCGGCCCGGCGCCCGGGTCTCGCTCCCGAAGGCGCCCCGGTGTATGACACGGGTCGTTGTGTCCCTGTCCGCTACGGAGCCGCCCCGCCGCCATGACCGATGCCATCCCCGCAAGCGTCCCGGACCTGGCGCCTGTCGTGGTGCTGGTGCGTCCGCAACTGGCCGAGAACGTCGGCACGGCGGCGCGTGCCATGATGAACTGCGCGCTGACCGATCTGCGCCTGGTGTGCCCGCGCGAGGACTGGCTGGCCGAGAAAGCGGTCGCCGCCGCCTCGGGCGCGGACGGCGTGTTGCGCGCCGCGCGCGCCTACGACTCGACCGAGGCCGCGCTGGCCGACTGCCACCGGGTGCTCGCCACCACGGCGCGCCGACGCGAACTGATCAAGCCGGTCATGACGCCGCGTCACGCCGCCGGGGTGATGCGCGCGGCCGGCGCCGGCTGCCTGCTCGCCGCCGTGCTGTTCGGGCCGGAGCGGACCGGCCTGCACAATGACGACGTGGCCCTGGCCGATGCGGTGATCGAGGTGCCCCTGAACCCCGCCCATCCGTCCCTGAACCTGGCCCAGGCCGTGCTGCTGGTGGCATACGAATGGTTCCAGACCGGCGCCGGGCGCCCACCGGTCGAACTGGTCGCCAACGGCGCCGCGCCGGCGGACCGGGCCATGCTGGACGGCTTTTTCCGGCACCTTGAAGCCGAACTGGACGCC
>CAYFTQ010000234.1:0-4824 GCA_964346035.1 uncultured Roseospira sp.
TGGGGTGGGGTTGAGGCACGGCAACGCTGTCGTTTCGCCGTCCGCGACTCCCCCCTCCCAGCCTCCCCCCTCCGGGGGGAGGAGCCGAATGGCGTCCCGCGAGTCAGGGAGGGCGACTCCGCCGCCGACGAGTCCCAGCCGGCGCGCGACCTCCGCCCCCTGGCCGAGGGCCAGCAGCCGCAGCAGGGTGACCGTTCGCCGCGCCAGACCAGACAGCGAGCGACGCCGCTGGCGGGCCAGCCGGGCGGCCTCGTCGGGCTGGCGCGGGGGCATCTCGTACAGGCGCTCGTGGCGCGCCACCATCGCCACCAGGCTGAACGGAGCGACCCTGGCGCGGCCCCGCGCCGCCAACCGCGCGCGATCCGCCGGATCGTCCAGCAAGGCCAGCACGCGCCCGGCCAGCGCGTCCGGCGTGGCGCAGGCCACGGTCTCGCCGGCCAGCACCTCGTCCAGCCCGCCAGCCGGCGCGGCCACCACGGGCACGCCGGCGGCCTGTGCCTCCAGCACCACGTTGGGCGACCCCTCGGCAGCCGAGACGTGCAGCAGCACGGTCGCCTCGGCCAGGTGCGGCATCACGTCGGGCACGCGGCCGGGCGCCTCCAGGGGCAGGGACAGCGCCGCCGCCCGCGCCGCCACCGCCGCCGCCAGGGGTCCGGCGCCGAGCAGACGAAAGCGCGTGTCGGGCCGCGCCGCGCGCACCCGGGCGGCGACCTCCAGCCACAGCAGCGGTCGCTTGTGCCCGACCAGCCGGAAGATGCCGAGCACCAGGGGCGGAGCGGTCCCGGCCCGCGCCGGCGCCACGGCGGCAACGCCGTTGGGGATCACGATCGGTGGCTCTGCCAGCCCGGCCCAACGGACATGATCGCCGGCCACGGCCCTTGCGTTGGCCGTGACCGTAACCGCCGCATGGCGCGACAGCACGCGCAGACCCAACCGCAGGGGGCGGGCCAGGGGGTGCCCCATGGCGTCGGGCGCGCGGTTGCGAAGGCCGACCACGACGCTGGGCACGCCCAGCGCCGCCGCCGCCGCGCCGGCGCTGATGGCCGTGCCCTCCAACCAGGCATGGACGGCGCGCGGCTTCAGGTAACCGAGCCAGCCCGCGACCGCGAGCAGATCGCCGGCGAGCGCGTCCGGCAACCCGGCCGAGGCCCGCTCCAACCGCGCCAGCGACGGCTCCGGTGGCGCGGGCGGTGGATCGGTCCACAGCGCCACCGGTACGCCCATGGCCGTCAGGGCCGGAGCCAGATCGGCAGCGCCGGGCCGGTCGCGCAGGTGCTTGACCAGCACCCACACCGGCCAGCCCCGCGCCACCAACCCCTTGACGAGATACAGCATCTGGCGTTCCGCGCCATTGCCGGCCAGGGAGGGAATCACCATCACCAGCGGTCCGTCCGCGCGGCCGAGCATCGGCGCCGCCGGGTGGCACACGACACGGGCCCAGGCCCGCGCCGTCGCCCCCGGCAGCATGGTCCGCAGGCGCCGTCCCGCGCGCCCGGCCAGCAGGCGGGCGGGCGTTCGTGTCTCCCAGGCGCCGCCCGCCGCGCGCACAGCCACCACCGGCACGCCCTGGCGCAGCGCCGCCCACAGCACGGAGGCGGTCAGCGCGCGAACCCCGCCCGGCGCCTCCAGCCGGTCGCAGCCCGGCAGCCGCAGGCGCCAGTCACGGGCATCGCCCGGACGATGGCACACGTCCCGCCCCACCACGGCCACCCGAAACGGCGCGGTCATGGCGGCACCACCCTGCCAGGAGCGGGCGCACGCCAGACGTAGCGGCGCGCATCCCAGGTCAGGGCGCCGGCCCATCGCCGAACCGAGACCCGCCGAGCCGCCTGCACCGCGCGTCGGCGACGCCACGCCGCCGGCAGGCCGAGCAGCCCGTCGCGCAGGCCGGTCGCCTCGGCCCATCCCTCTCGGCGGCCAAGCGCCCGCGCCAGCAGCACAACGATGAGCACGAGAAACGGCCCCAGCATCAGCACCAGCAGCGGGCCGGGCAAGGTCACCACGACCAGACGCAACCGGTTGCGCGCGGTGTGATACCGGATGAAGGCGCGGCGAGCGGCGGCATCCCCGGGCGTTCCCCCGCCCCCCACATGGTGGACCTCGGCCGAGGGCACGAACACCACATCGCCGCCCAGCAGGCGCAGGCGGGCGCTCAGGTCCACATCCTCAAGGTAGCAGAAATAGGCTTCGTCGAAGCCGCCCGCCATCGCCCAGAACTCGCGGCGATACAACGCAGCGGCCGCGCAGGCAGAAAAGCATGGCCCCTCGCGCAGGTGATCGAGCGGCGGCACGGGCCGCCCCTCGCCGCCGCGCCAGGCCAGGCCGACCGGTGCCATCTCGTCGCCCAGACCGTCGGCCAGCGCGGGGTCGCCGTGGCGCCGTTGCAGGCTGGCCAGTGCGGCCGCCCCGGGGTGGCGAACCGCCGCCGCCCGCAACGCGGCCAGCCAGTCCGGGGCGGCGAAGGCATCGGGGTTGAGCATGGCCAGGAAAGGTGTCTCCGGAGAGCCCGTCGCAACGGCGGCGCCCCGGTTGCAGCCGGCCGCAAAGCCGCCGTTCCCGGCCAGCGCCAGCACATGAAAGCGCCCGTCACCGCCGGTCAGCGCCCGCGCCGGGTCGGGATCACCACCGTTGACCACCACGACGGCCTCGAACCCGCCATCGCTTTGCGCCCGCAGGGCGTCGAGGCAGCGCGCCAGCACAGCATCCGCACGCAGCGTGACGATCACGACCCGGACCCAGGGCGGGGCGCTCATGGTCTCGCCTCCGCCTCAGCCTCAGCCTCAGCCAGGGGCCGCCGGCGCGCGAAGGCGCGATCGCACGCCTCGGTACAGGCGGTGTCGCAGGACCGCTCGTCGGTCAGCCAGGTGAACGAGCCATCGAACAGATTGCCGAGCGACAGCCGGTCGCGCGAGCAGCGGCGCGCCTCGCCGCGGCCGTCGATATGGCAATAGGCCCGGCCGGCGTCGCACAGCACCGGGACAGGGTCCTGAAACGCCTCCTGGCCTGCGATCTCGCTGCTCAGGGGGATGGCGAGAGCCCGCAGGCGATCCAGGTCGGCCGCCCCATAGGTTGGGGTCGCGTCCCCGATCGGCCGGTTCAGGTATTGTGCCCGCGCCGTCAGGCCGAGCGCCCCGAGGCGCATGAGCCAGTCCGGCAGCGACTCGATCCAGCGCGGATCGGCGACGATGGTGCATGCCAGGCGGGGCATCAGCGCCTCGCGATCCCGGAACAGCGCCGCAAGCGCCGACGCGCGGGCCGCGAACGCCTCGAAGGGGGTCTGATCGGGATGAAAGGAAAGCGTGACGTATTCGAACCGCTCCCATAGGCCCGGCGGCCAGTCGCGCGGGTCTCGCCATAGATTGGTGGTCAGGCGCAGCGGCGCCGGGTAGCCGAGGGCGAAGTCGGCGAAGCCCTTCAACACCGTGGGCTCGCCACCGGCGATATGAACCAGCGGCGCGCCGACGCCGATGAGGGCGTCGCGCCATGCGGTCAGGGGGCGTTCGCCCGCCTGACGGGTCCTCGCCTTGATGCGGCAATACGGGCAGTCATAGTTGCACAACAGCGAGGGAAGGATGACCGCCAGACGACGATCGCCGGGACCCGGACCGATGCGCTCGACCGGGCGGCTCACGGTGTTGCCTCGCGCCGCAGAACGGCGGTATGCCAGTCCACCCCCAGCAGGGTGAAGCCGGCCGTGGCGGCGGCGACGGTCTCCACCATGGGGGCGACTTCGGGCCAGGACGGGGCGCCGCAGTCGTCGATGACGGCCAGTCCGCCGGTCCGCAGCAGGGGCGCAAAGGCGGCCCAGTCCCCGCCCAGCCCGGCGCCATCATGGCGCCCGTCCAGCACCACGACGGACAGGCCGGCCGCGCCCGCCCAGGCCATTGCCCGCGACCGGGCCAGTGGGTCCTGGCTTGGGCGCCGAACAAGGATGGCGTCGCGCCGACGCAAGCCGAGACGACGCAGACGGGCGCGCGCCGCGCGGCGATCGGTGGCGGCACCCGTGATGGCGTCGGCGGCGGCGTCATCGGGCCAGGGATCGATACCCATCAGACGGACGGCGCGGCCGTCGGCGCGCACGCCCTCGGCCAGGGTGGCCAGACCAAGCCCGAACAGGACGCCCACCTCCAGCGCCCGCACTGGTGTGCCGGGGGCGGCGCGGGCCACCAGCGCGCGCAACACCGCCGCCGGCAGCGAGCAGGCCAGCCGTCCGCCGCCGGCCTGCTCCAGTGCCAGAACACGCTCGGCCAGATGCCCGATGACGGAGGGGGCCAGCCGCCCCAGCCCCAACGCGACAGCCCACTGGTTGCCCAGCCGGTCCACGGCGGCGTCATCCAGGCCGCGCGGGAACGGCCCCAGACGGACCGGCGCGGCGGTGGCCCCGCCGGCCTCCAGCCGGCCGCGCAAGGTGGCCAGACCGGCGGCCACACGCTGGCGCTCTGCGGCCAGATCCTCGCGCAATGCCCGCTCCGTCGCGGTGTCGCCCTGGCGGGCGGTGCGCTCAGCCCCTGCCACCGCCGCCCGCCAGGCGGTATCGCGGGCGGCGTTCTCGCGCGCCAGATCGGCACGCGCCGAAGCCAGGCTTTCGGCCAGACCCCGGGCGGCACGGTCAAGCCGCCCGGCCGTATCGCGCGAGGCCCGCTCGGCCTCGCTCAGACGGCCCTCGACGGCGCCGATGCGGTCGTTTGTCCGCCCCAACGACTCGACCAGGGCGTCGCGCACCCGACCCAGGTGCCGGATCAGGGCGGCCTCGACATGGCGGTCGGCGGCCTCGCGCGCCAGACGCTCGCCGTCGCGGGCCTCTGCCTGATCCTCCGACAGACG
>CAYFTQ010000235.1:0-4786 GCA_964346035.1 uncultured Roseospira sp.
CTGGAAAGCATGACCGCTGGCGGGGCAAGCGCCGTTATTGATCCGGGCTGGTTCTTCCGCTTCACGACCGTGGTCACGCTGGTTGGCGGCACGCTTTTCCTGATGTGGCTGGGCGAGCAGATCACCGCGCGCGGGGTCGGCAACGGCATCTCGCTGATCATCTTTGCCGGCATCGTGGCGAACCTGCCGCTGGCCCTGGCCAGCACGCTGGAACTGGGCCGCACGGGCGCGCTGTCGCCGTTGATCATCATCGGCATGCTGGTGCTGGCCGTCGGCGTGATCGCCTTCATCGTCTTCATCGAACGGGCGCAACGGCGCATCCTGGTGCAGTACCCCAAGCGCCAGCGCGGCAACAAGATGTTCGGGGGCGAAAGCACCCACCTGCCGCTGAAGATCAACACACCGGGCGTGATTCCGCCGATTTTCGCCAGTTCCCTGTTGCTGCTGCCGATGACGGTGGCGAACTTCAGCGGCGGCGGGCAGGGCACCGGCGCGGAGTGGCTTGGCGCCATCACCGCGCTGCTGGGCCACGGCCAGCCCCTGTACATGGCGCTTTATGCCGGCCTGATCATCTTTTTCGCGTTCTTCTATACGGCCGTTGTGTTCAATCCCGAGGATACGGCCGACAATCTGAAAAAGTATGGCGGCTTCGTGCCGGGCATTCGGCCGGGCAAGAACACGGCGGAGTATCTGGACTATGTGCTGACACGGTTGACGGCCGTGGGTGCCATGTACCTTGTGGCCATCTCGGTCATGCCGGAATACCTGATCGCCGAGTTCGGAGTGCCGTTCTATTTCGGTGGCACCAGCCTTCTGATTGTCGTGACGGTGACCATGGACACGGTGGCCCAGATTCAAAGCCATCTGTTGGCCCATCAATATGAGGGCCTGATCAAAAAATCCAAGCTGAGGGGGAGACGGGGATGAGCGAGTCGCGACGGATCGTGCTCCTGGGTCCACCTGGTGGCGGCAAGGGCACACAGGCCAGGCGGCTTGAGGAAACCCATGGCTGGGTGCAGCTTTCGACAGGGGACATCCTGCGACGCGCCATCAGCGAGGGCACCCCGTTGGGCCAGCGGGTCAAGGCCACCATGGATGCCGGCAAGCTGGTTTCTGACGAGGAAATCATGGGCGTCATCTCGGAACGGCTGGACCAGTCGGACTGTGCCCAGGGCTTCATCCTGGACGGCATCCCGCGCACGCTGGGGCAGGCCGAGGCCCTGGAGCGCCTGCTGGCGGACAAGGGAACGCCCCTGGATGGCGTTATTGAACTGAACGTGCCGGACGAGCGCCTGCTGGAGCGGCTGACGGGGCGCTTCTTCTGCGCGCACTGCGGCGCGAACTATCATGAACGCTTTCATCCGCCTGAAAAACAGGGCGTGTGCGATTACTGCGGCCATACCGAATTCACGCGGCGCTCGGATGACGCGCCTGAGACGGTGAAGGATCGTCTGGCGACCTATCACGCCCAGACGGAACCGCTGCTGCCGTTCTATGAAACGCGCGGGCTGCTCAAGCGGGTGGACGGCACCCAGGACATGGACGACGTGACGGCGGAAATGGCGCGCGTGCTTGCGGTTCCGACGGATGGGTGACGCGGCCGCTGGCCGGTCAGCTCAAGGGGAATGCGAATCCCCGGTTGACAGCGCGGGGCGCCTTCCTATAATGCGCGCCCTTGGCGGTTTCTCGTCCACCGGGACAGACTGGGTGTGAGACGTCGGCCCCTGGCGCGCGCCGGGCCGGCGCCATCGTGTTGTATTGAGGAGAGCGGGTTTTGGCACGAATCGCAGGCGTGAATGTCCCGAGCGGGAAGCCGGTCGGCGTGGCGCTGACCTATATCTATGGCATCGGCCGGACCAAGTCGCATCAGATCTGTGAACGGCTGGGGGTGGACTGGGGCCGTCGGGTCAACGATCTGGGCGACGATGAAATCCAGCGCATCCGCGAGCTGATCGACAACGACTTTCAGGTCGAGGGCGATCTTCGGCGCGAGACGGCGATGAACATCAAGCGCCTGATGGACCTGGGGTGCCATCGCGGGCTGCGTCACCGCAAGGGGCTGCCGGTGCGTGGCCAGCGGACGCACACCAACGCGCGCACCCGCAAGGGTCCCGCCAAGCCGATCGCCGGCAAAAAGAAGTAGACGGCAGCAGCCCCCGGGGGCGCCGGGTGGCGGGCGCCATCGTGGCGCGGCCAACAAGGGCGGGGCGAACGCGGGCCGGATCAAGCCGGACAGCGCGCCCCCCGGCCGCATTCATTCAGGACGGATTTCGACGCATCCGAGACAGGGCAGGGTCATGGCGAAACCAGCAGTGAGGCCGAAACGGCGCGAACGGAAGAATATATCCTCCGGCATCGCGCACGTGAACGCCAGTTTCAACAACACCAAGATCACCATCACCGACGTCCAGGGCAACGCCATTTCGTGGTCGTCGTCCGGCTCGCAGGGCTTTAAGGGGTCGCGCAAGTCCACCCCCTATGCCGCGCAGGTGGCGGCGGAGGACGCCGGCCGCAAGGCGCAGGAACACGGCATGAAGACCCTGGAGGTCCAGGTCAAGGGGCCGGGTTCGGGCCGCGAATCGGCGCTGCGGGCGTTGCAGGCGGTCGGCTTCACGGTGTCGTCCATTCGCGATGTCACGCCCATTCCGCACAATGGTTGCCGGCCGCGCAAGCGTCGGCGCGTCTAGGCGGGCGCGTTTGGCGCGCCGATGCGGGCCGGTACGGGGGGGGCTCGCATCGCACCCGGGATCGTACCCGGAGCGCCTTGCGGACCATCCGGGTCGGCCACTTCGGGTTGGCCATCTGAGGGTGTGTCGCGTCCGGTGTTCGCCGTCGTCCCGTTCGTGCTCATTTGTCCCAGGGGCCTGGCAGCCGCGCCCTGTCAGCGCGACGGCTCTGGCCAGCGGGCCAGGCCTCGCGCGGATCGCGTTTTGTCATCATGACCCGCCGCATGACCCCCGCCACCGCGCCGCACCGCGCCGGTTTCAGGGTCGCTCCAGGCCACCCGCCCACCTCGGTCGCAGGAATCCATCATGTCGCTGATCCAGAAGAACTGGCAAGAGCTGATCAAGCCCAGCAAGCTCAACGTCCAGCCGGGGGCCGACCCGCGCCGCCTGGCCAGTGTCGTGGCCGAGCCCCTGGAACGCGGCTTCGGCACCACGCTTGGCAATGCCCTGCGGCGCGTGCTGATGTCCTCGCTTCAGGGTGCGGCCGTGACCGCGATTCAGATCGAGGGCGTGTTGCATGAATTCTCGTCCATTCCGGGCGTGCGCGAGGACGTTACCGACGTCATCCTGAACGTCAAGGCGATCGCCGTGCGCATGCACGCAGAGGGTCCGCGCCGCATGACCCTGCGGGCCACCGGTCCGGGGCCGGTGACCGCCGGCCAGATCGAGGCTGTCGCGGATATCGAGATCATGAACCCCGACCTGATGTTGTGCCATCTGGACGAGGGCGCCTCGCTGTCCATGGAACTGACGGTCAACACCGGCAAGGGCTATGTGCCCGGGGCGATGAACCGGCCAGAGGATGCGCCCATCGGCCTGGTGCCCATCGACGCGATCTTTTCGCCGGTGCGCCGGATTTCCTACAAGGTCGAGAACACCCGTGTCGGGCAGGCCACGGACTATGACAAGCTGACCATGGCGATCGAGACCAACGGCGCCATCAGCCCCGAGGACGCGGTCGCGCTGGGCGCGCGCATTCTTCAGGACCAGCTGAAGCTGTTCATCAATTTCGACGAGCCGCAGCACGCCCCGTCCGAGCGCGATGACGAGGAACTGCCGTTCAACAAGAATCTGCTGCGCAAGGTGGATGAACTGGAACTGTCGGTTCGCTCCGCCAATTGCCTGAAGAACGACAACATCGTCTATATCGGCGATCTGGTGCAGAAGACCGAGGCAGAGATGCTGCGGACCCCGAACTTCGGCCGCAAGTCGCTTAACGAGATCAAGGAGGTGCTCTCACAGATGGGTCTTCATCTGGGCATGGAGATCCCCAACTGGCCGCCCGAGAACATCGAGGAACTGGCCAAGAAGCTTGAAGAGCCCTACTGATCATTAGCGTGTCGCGGCGCCGGTCCTGGCGCCGGGGCGAACACGATGGCCCGTCCGGGGCCGCCCCCGCCAAGTCATACGCGGCCGCATAGGGCGGCGGTGGTGGCGGGGACTTCCATCCGCTTCGCGTCGCGAAGCCCAGCGTGAAAGGACACAGGCCATGCGGCACGGAATGGCGCATCGGAAGTTCAACCGCACCCGGGGACACCGCCGGGCGCTGTTGGCCAATATGGCGGCTTCCCTGCTCAAGCACGAGCAGATCAAGACCACCCTGCCGAAAGCCAAGGAGCTGCGGCCAGTGGCCGAAAAGCTGATCACGCTGGGCAAGCGCGGCGACCTGCACGCGCGTCGTCAGGCGTTCGCGGTGCTGCGGGATGACAAGGTGGTGGCCAAGCTGTTCTCCTCCCTGGCGGATCGCTACAAGAACCGTCCCGGCGGCTATACCCGGGTGCTGAAGGCCGGCTTCCGGTATGGTGACGCGGCGCCGATGGCGGTGATCGAACTGCTGGAGCGTGACCCCGCTGCCAAGGCCACCGACGCCGGCCCGACCTGGGACAACAAGGGCCAGGACGACGAGGCCGACGAGGACTGATCGCGTCCACGAGGCCGCGCGCCGGACCCTGGCGGCTCGACCCGCCACACGACAACCGCCGGACGGGGTGCCCCTGTCCGGCGGTTTCGCGTTGTGTGGGGCACTGCATCCCGGCCGCACGGCAGCGACACGCCGTCGG
>CAYFTQ010000236.1:0-4785 GCA_964346035.1 uncultured Roseospira sp.
ACCCTGGGCAAGGACGTGGGCAGCGATGCGGAGCGGGGCAAGCTCACGTGGCCCGACAGCACATACGTGGGGCATGTCGCGGTGCAGAAGCCGCAATGCACGCAGGTGCGCAGGATGTCGTTGGCCTGGCGGGCCAGGCGGTCGCGCTCCAGGCGGTCGGGGGCGAAGTTGGTCTGCATCGTCTCAGGCTCCGTCCGCCATGCGTCCCGGGTTCAGGATGCCCTTGGGGTCAAAACTCTCGCGCACGCGCCGGCTCAGCCCCGCCAGGGCCGCCGGCCGGGGCTGGAACACCGGCACATGGGCGCGCACGTGATCGGCGGCGCGAATCAGGGTGGCATGACCGCCGCCGTGGTGGGCAACGGCGGCCCGCACCGTGGCGGCGTGGGCGTCCGGGGCCGGCGCCAGCGCCAGCCAGATCAGGCCGCCGCCCCAGTCGTACTGCCACCCCAGCAGAGCGCCGGGGGCCGCCTGTTCGATCGCGCGCACGCAGCGCGGCCCGCTCATGGGCGGCACCGAGACACGCCAAAGCTGCGCCTCGGGCGGGTCATGGGCGATCAGGCGGGCGTCCCGCGCCTCGGCCCAAAGGCGGGCGCCGTCGTCATGGTGCAGCGCCTCGTTGGGTCCGAAGCCGGCAAGTTCGTTGCGCAGGGCGTCACAGCGATAGCGCACCGAGGGCGTCGGCCCCTCGATGCGCAGCGCCGTGACGGACCGCCCCGCGCCGGCCACAGCGGCGACCGAGGACCGCGCGGCAACCTCCGCCGGCAGGTGGGCGGCGGCAGAAACCTCGTGCGGCGAGCGCAGGCCCCGCGACAGGGCATCCACCGCCGCGTCCTCGCCGGCGCCCAGGATCAGCACCGTGCGGGAATCCTCCGGCCGCGGCACCACCTTCAGCGACAGCTCTGTCAGGGCCATCAGGGTGCCCATGGACCCGGTCATCAGCTTGGACAGATCAAAGCCGGTCACGTTCTTGACCACCCGACCGCCCGACTTGACCGCCTCGCCCCGGCCGGTGACACCCCGGACGCCCAGCACATGGTCCCGCGCCGCCCCGGCCGCCAGCCGGCGCGGGCCGGACAGGTTGCAGGCCACCAGCCCGCCCAGCGTGCCCGGGGGCGCGTCCGGCCCGTCCGGTCGGCCCCACAGAGCGCGCCAGTCCGGCGGCTCGAACGCCAGCATCTGGCCTTCGGCGTCCAGGGCGGCGGTGATCTCCGACAGCGGCGTGCCGGCCCCGGCGGTCATCACCAGTTCGTTGGGCTCATAACTGCCGATGCCGGCGAACCCGGTCAGGTCCAGCACATGACAGGTGTTGGTCGGTCGGCCCAGCCCGGCGCGGGTCTCCTGACCGCGCAGGGCCAGCGGCGTTTCCTCCGCCAGCGCCCAGCCGATCAGGCCGGCAAGCTGGTCCTCGGTCTCGGGGCGATAGGTCTGGCTCATGACGATACGCCCTAGAAGCGGGGAATGTCCGGGAACGGCATCTTGCCGCCCGAAATATGCATGCGGCCCAGCTCGGCGCAGCGGTGCAGGGTGGGGAACACCTTGCCGGGGTTGAGGTACTGGCCGGGGTCGAAGGCGCATTTCAGGCGCTGTTGCTGGGCCAGATCGATCTCGCTGAACATGGTTCCCATCAGGTCGCGCTTTTCCACCCCGACACCGTGTTCGCCGGTCAGCACGCCGCCGACCTCGACGCAGAGCTTGAGAATCTCGGCGCCGAAGGCCTCGGCCCGCTCCAGCTCGTCGGGCTTGTTGGCGTCGAAAAGAATGAGCGGGTGCAGGTTGCCGTCCCCGGCATGAAAGACGTTGGCCACCCGCAGACCGTAATGGGTGGACATCTTCGCCATGCGTTGCAGAACGGTGGGCAGGGCGCTGCGCGGAATGGTGCCGTCCATGCAGTAGTAGTCCGGCGAGATGCGCCCGACCGCCGGAAACGCCGCCTTGCGCCCGGCCCAGAACAGGGCGCGTTCGGCATCGCTGTCGGAGACCCGCAAGGTTTGCGCCCGGTTCGCCCTGGCCAGCGCCTCGACGCGCTCGATCAGGTGTTCGACCTCGGCCTCCGGGCCATCCAGCTCGCAGATCAGCAGCGCCTCGACATCCAGCGGATAATCGGCGTGGACGAAGTCCTCGGCGGCATGGATGGCGGGCTTGTCCATCATCTCCAGGCCGGCGGGAATGATGCCCTCGGCGATGATGGCGGCCACCGTGCCGCCGGCGGCCTGACCATCGGGAAACCCCATGAGCAGGGCGCGGGCGGTCTCCGGTGCGCGCAGAATGCGCACGGTGACCTCGGTAATCACACCCAGCAGCCCCTCGGACCCGGTCACCACCCCCATCAGGTCATAGCCGCCCGGATCGACGTGCTTGCCACCAAGGCGGATGACCTCGCCGGTCATCAACACCATCTCCACGCCCAGCAGGTTGTTGGTGGTCAGGCCATATTTCAGGCAGTGAACGCCGCCGGCGTTCTCGGCCACGTTGCCGCCAATGGAACAGGCGATCTGGCTGGACGGATCGGGGGCGTAATAGAAGCCCTCCGCCTGCACCGCCGTGGTGATGCCCAGGTTGGTGACGCCCGGCTGAGCAACCACGCACCGGTTTTCGATATCGATGTCAAGAATGCGGTTGAACTTGCCCAGACCCAGCGTCACGGCATCGGCCAGCGGCAGAGCGCCGCCGGACAACGAGGTTCCGGCCCCGCGCGGCACGACCTTGACGCCGTTGTCATGGCAATAGCGCAGCACCCTTGAAACCTGTTCGGCGGTCGAGGGCAGCACCACGATCATGGGCGGCTGGCGATAGGCCGACAGGCCGTCGCACTCATAGGCGCGCAACGCGTCCTCGTCCACGATGACCCCTTCGCCGGGGACCATCCGTCTCAGGTCGCGGGCGATGCGGGCGCGCTGCGCGATGATGCCGGCATCCGGCTCGGGCATCTGCATCGGGGCTTCTCCTTGGCGGACGGGACGCCCCTCGCATGTACGCCGGCCGGGCGTCGACCGCAATGCATTGCGGAACGGGTTTCCGCGCACCGGAAGCGTCGGCCGAACACAAGAACGCCCGGGAAACGGTCGTCCCGGGCGTTCTTGCGGCGCGGAGATGTCGCCACCCCCGGCCTGGTCGGCCTTGGGCCGATCATTGCTGTTACTGGTCGCTCGCCGGCCCCGAATCATCCACCAGGAGGACAACGTTCGAGGCATCCAGGACCCACTGTTCGGCCGTATCACGGCCCATCAGGCCCATCGCGTTGACATTGTCGCCGGCCTCGATCTGAATGCGGCCCTGCTCATCAAGGGGGCTGTTGTCCACCTGACCGACGTGGACGACCACGGACCCATACTTGTCGGTGTCCAGGGTGAACGTCTCGACCGTGTCGCTCACGCCCGTGACCAGACCCTGCACGGTCGTGTCCCGCGCCTCGGACGCATCCTCCCAGTCGATCCCGGTGGCGGCGATCGCGGGACCCGCCGTCATGCCGACGGTTCCCATGGCGACGGTGATGGCGGTGAGTGTCCGTTTCATGACAACCTCCGTCACGCTTGAATTCGTTCCAGGATGGGAGGGCTCTGCCTCCCCAGGAGGCCCCGTTCAGGCAGCTCCTGCCCAACCAACGACCTCGTAGCGGATGGGTTCCAAATGAGTTTCGTTCTCAAGCGCGCGCGGGACCAAGGCCCAACGACCGTGCGCCGGCCCTTGCGCCGGACCGCCGGCACCGAATGCCCGGCCGGAGACCCCGTCAGACCGCCGCCGTCGTGGCGATGGCGTTGGCCTCGCCCTCCAGCAGACCCTCGGAAATCTGAAGGTTGATGTTGATGAGGGAGTCCAGGTCGCCGTCCGACAGCGAGTCGCGCCGGCCCACCGTCAGGCCGGCGACATACTCGCTCAACCGAACCAGATTGTCGCGCACCTCTCGCGGCAGCGCGTTGTCCGGGCGCGCGGCCACGGTGCGGATCGCGATCCACAGCTCCATGTTGGCGTCCAGTGCCGCCGAGAGGTCCGAGGGATCACCGCTTTCACGGGCGTTCGAAATGTTGATGGCGGCCGTCGCCAGCGCCGCCGCTTCTTCCTTGACGGCTGAATAGCCCGGGTCATCCCCGCCCAGCGTCTCGTCTGTCATGACGGCGTTTCTCCCTGACGATCTGGTCAGGCCGGCTGTGGTGCGATACCGCTTCCGGCGCTGCTCCGGCGCTGTCCCGGCGGCGGTTCGGCTTCTGCCCGCCGACCCCGGGATCATAGCGCATCCGGGCCGGTCTGACAGGCACGCCGTGGAGGGAGAGGTGCCTGTCCGTTGGTGACGCCGGCCTGGTTCCTTGGAGGGATGATCCGCCGTTGGTGCCGCCACCACCACAAGACCACTTGGGCGAGCGTGCCGTCGCGCGGCATCATCCGAATCGCGCGCAAGGGCCGGTTCGCGGTCCCGGGCGGATCGGGTCCAAGCGGGTTCGCCGCGCTAGCCCTGGCGCGCCTTGAAACGCGGATTGGTCTTGTTGATGACGTAGACGCGGCCCTTGCGCCGCACGACACGGCAGTTCTTGTCGCGGGTCTTGGCCGCCTTCAACGAATTGCGCACGCGCATGGGTGTGTTCCCTGAGCAACGGGGGGCTGTTGAGGAAGGGGCGCACCATACAGACCCCGCCCGGCGGGGTCAACGCGCCGTTTGCCGGGCGGGCCGCCTTTTTTTTCAAGGCGCAAGTCCCGTTGGGCATACGTGCCCTTGGGTTCGAACGCGAGGCCCGGCTCGGTGAACTCAAGGAGCACAGTGGGCCAAGGTGTCCCTGCACCCACGGCGCGAAC
>CAYFTQ010000237.1:0-4783 GCA_964346035.1 uncultured Roseospira sp.
CAGTCCCATGGCGGCCAGGATGGCTTGCAGGCTGCGCAGTTCCGGGTTGCCCTGTTCCGACAGCGTCCGATAAAGCTGGGTCGGGGTCGGGTTCAGGTTGGCCGTTTCCGCCACCTTGGACACGCCGCCGAACGCCTTGGACATCTGACGCAGCGCGATCAGAAGATCACCCTGATCACCGTCCGCCAGAATGTCGTTAAGCAGGTCGAGGGCCAGTTGCGGGTCATCCCGGAACAGTTCGGCCACGACCTCGTCATGGGGTCGACCACGCATCATACTCATCCCTCATACCGACCGGCCTTGATCCTGACTCGTCAGGGTCAAGGCCATACGCCGCTTCGCGGCGCCGGCTAGGTCTTCAAGCTGGTGTCGCACAGCGACACCAGCGGCGCACCGGCCGACCTCCGAAAAGGGTCAACCTTTTCGTCGGTCGGTATCAAGGGTCGGGACCGCGCTTGCGCCAGTCTCTCAACCGGTCCACCGCCTGTTCAATGTCGCGGCGTTGACTGCCCCTGTCTCCCCCGCCAAGCAATTGACCATGAAATAGGATTGATGACTGTATTTTTATTCACGATATACAACATGATATGTTCCACGACATGAACCTGAATGATCGATAGACCACGTGGCTTCGCCCCACGCGGCCCCCATCCTCGTCTATAAACGAAAATTCGTCAAGCGAGTTGTTTCGCATCCGCCCCGCCACGGACGCCGGCACCTTTCTGGCCGAGGACGCCCGGCGCTACGGCGCCGATCCCTACTACCCCGCCAACCGGTCCAGCATGTCCTGGGTGACCAGTGTAATACCGCCCTCGGTGCGGACAAAGCGGCGCGCGTCCTCGGCCGCATCCTCTCCAACAACCAGCCCGCACGGAATCCGCGCACCCGCCCCGACAACCGCCCGGGTCAGGCGGGCATGGCGGCCGATATCGACCGCCGGCAGGACGACGCTTTCGTCAACCCTGGCGTAGGAGTTGACCCGCACGTCGTGGAACAGCAGCGAGCCGCGCACCGACCCGCCCGAGACGATGCAGCCCGCCGACAGCACCGAATCGACGGCCATGCCGCGGCGGTCCGGCTCGTCGAAGACGAACTTGGCGCCCGGACGCTGAACGGTATAGGTCCAGATCGGCCAATTCGGGTCATACAGATCCAGATCCGGGGTCACCGTGGCCAGATCCAGGTTTGCCCTCCAATAGGCATCGACGGTGCCGACGTCGCGCCAGTATGGCGGCTCGTCCTGGCGATCGGGCGGGTAGATACAGCTATCCTGGAAGCGGTGCGCCACCATGCGGGCGCGGCCCAGCAGGCCGGGCAGGATGTCCTTGCCGAAGTCGCGCGCCGAGCCGGGATCATGCGCATCGTCGTCCAGCACCTTGAGCAGGAAGGCGGTATTGAACAGATAGATCCCCATGCTGGCGAAGGCTTGATCGGGCCTGCCGGGGATGCCGGGCGGATCGGCGGGCTTTTCCAGGAAACCGATGATCTGGTCCTTGTCATCGACATCGACCACGCCGAAGGCGCTGGCCTCTGGGCGCGGCACCTCGATGCAGGCAACGGTTACGTCGGCGCCGCTGCGCAGGTGCGACGCCATCATACGGGAATAGTCCTGGCGGTAGACGTGGTCCCCGGCCAGAACCAGAATGTGCTCGGCGCCATGGGCCTGGATGCGCTCGATGTTCTGATAGACAGCATCGGCCGTGCCCTTGTACCAGGAACTCGACTCGGTCTGCTGCTGGGCCGGCCACAGTTCCACGAACTCGCCCACCTCGGCACGCAGAAAGCCCCAGCCGCGCTGGATGTGATGGATCAGGGTATGGGCCTTGTACTGGGTCAGCACACCGATGCGACGCAGGCCAGAGTTGATGCAGTTGGACAGCGGAAAATCAACGATGCGGTACTTGCCGCCAAAGGGAACGGCCGGCTTGCTTTCCTTCGCCGTCAGGTCCAGCAGGCGGCTGCCGCGACCACCAGCCAGAACCAGGGCCAGGGTGGCGCGCATGGCCCGCGTTACGTCACTGGCAAACGCCAGCTCGTCGGCTTGCGCGTGGGTGTACCGCGACCGCGCGTCAGATGGGCCGTTGGCCATCCCGGCATCTCCTATAAGGCGAAAAGACCTTACCGACAGGTAGGTTACGAGCATCATCGCACGGCCGGCCGGTCCGATCAATCGGGCGGCCATGACGGCTGTATGGCAGCGCGGAGGTCTCGCGACCGACGGACCCGACCCGGGGTCATTGAACGGAACTGTCGGGCGGGGCACACTTCGATGAAAGTCCGGGTTGGCTGCTCGGGTAAAAACGCCAGGGAGGAAGCGCGCCATGACAACACGTGCCGCCGTCGCGCTGAAGGCCGGCCAGCCGATCGGGAGGGCCTGTTCCCCACCATTCTGGGCCATGAGGGCGCCGGCGTGATCGTCGGCGTGGCCATCAACCCGGCGCGCCGGGCCATGGCCGAGTCTTTTGGCATGACCCTTTTCGTCAATCCACGGCAGGTGGAGGGCGACCTGGAGAGCGCCCATCCTGATCGACCAGGGCGACGCGGATTCCTTCCTGGATACGCAGTTGACGCCTGACGTGTTCATGGACGCCGCACGCGCCGCCGGCGTGCCCGCAACCTCAGGGATGCCACCCGGCTCCGATCACAGCCATCACTTCATCGCCACCTTTATCGGCGAGCATATCGCTCACCATGCCGCCATCCTGACCAGCCTGACACCACCCTGGGAGGATAACAGCAAGGCTTAGCGGTTGGCTGCCACGGAAAGACCGGGATAGACTGGACTTGTGGGGAGCGCGCCCGCATAGGATCAGCTATTCAAAGGATCTCATCCGTGAGTCACGTTTCGGCCCTCGACATCCTGGCGCTGCTGACCGGCGCGGTGGTGTTCGTTACGCTTTTCCAGCGTCTCGGCATTGGCTCTGTGCTGGGCTATCTGGTAGCCGGGCTGGTCATCGGCCCTTGGGGCCTGGGCATGTTTACCGATGGTGAGGACCTTTTGCACTTCGCTGAACTGGGCGTGGTGTTCCTGTTGTTCCTGATCGGGATAGAGCTGAAGCCCGCCCGCCTGTGGCTGATGCGCAAGGACGTGTTCGGTCTGGGAACCGCCCAGGTCGTGTTGACGGGCGTGATCCTGGCGGCGCTGGCCTGGATGCTGGGGCAGGCCGTCGGCGCGGCCATCGTGATCGGATTCGGCCTGGCGCTGTCGTCCACCGCCATCGGTCTTCAGATCCTGGCCGACCGGGGTGAGTTCGGGCGCCGCCACGGTCGCGCCGCCTTTGGCATCCTTCTGTTGCAGGACCTGGCCGTGGTGCCCCTTCTGGTGCTGGTCTCCATGCTGTCGGCCGGACCCGTCGCCAGCGGCTGGCAGGATACGGCCATCAACATCGCCGTAGCTCTGGGCACCATCGCGGCCGTCATCCTGGGTGGTCGAGTCGTGCTGCGTCACCTTTATCGGGCCGTGGCCGACGCCCGCAACCACGAGGTCTTCGCAGCCCTGTCGTTGCTGATCGTTCTCGGCACGGCCTTTCTCATGGAGGCGGTCGGCCTGTCGATGGCCATGGGCGCCTTCCTTGCCGGCCTTCTTCTGGCCGACTCAGAGTTCCGCCACCAGGTCATGGCCGACATCGAACCGTTCCGCGGCTTCCTGCTGGGTCTGTTCTTCATGGCCGTGGGCATGAGCATCGACATCGGCGCGGCCATGGCTGACGGCTGGCTGGTGCTGGGTCTGGTGGTTGGGCTGTTGCTGCTCAAGGGAACGCTGCTGGTCGGCCTCGCGCTGATGATGGGGGTCGGCCGCAACGATGCCATCCGGGTCGCCGTGCTGCTTTGCCAGGGTGGCGAGTTCGGCTTCGTCCTGTTCTCGTTGGCCAGCCAGACCGGCCTTCTGGACCTGGCGACGACGCAGCTTCTGATTCTGGTCATCTCGCTGACCATGGCGTTGACGCCCCTGATGGTGAAGCTGCTTCCGCTGCTGCTGCCGGGCCAGGCGGAACGCGGCGCACGGGCGCTCGGCCCCGGTACCTTGCCGTCGCGCACCGACAGCGGCCACGTCATCATCGCCGGCTATGGCCGCGTCGGGCAGACCATCGTTCGCATGCTGGAGGCCACCGGAACGCCCTATCGCGCGCTCGATCTGCACGCTCAACGGGTCGAGCAGGCCCGCCACCAGGGCCAGGACGTCTACTACGGTGATGCCAGCCGGGCCGAGGTATTGCGGGCTGCGGGCCTGGATAGTGCCCGCGCCGTCATCGTCACCCTGGACCAGCCGGAAGCGGCCGAGCGCGCCACCGACGCCGTGCGGCGCCTGCGCCCCGAACTGGCGGTGTTCGCGCGCGCGCGCGATCCGGCACATGCCGCCGCGCTGTCCGATCATGGCGCCACCGGAAGCGTGGCCGAGGCCCTGGAATCAAGCCTTCAGCTTGGGGCCATGTTCCTGCGCGACACCGGCCTGCACCGGATCGAGGACATCCAGCATCTGGTCGAGACCCTGCGCGACGAATGCACGACCAGTGGCAATAATGTCCCGCCGCCGCCGGCCCCGGTCACGGCTGCCAAGACGGGTGCCATCGCCAACCCCGCGACCAGCGGCTATCCGGCCCCGTACAACCGGCGCAACGGCGCCACCGACACGTCTCGGGAATAGGCCGGATTTTTGACCGGCACGACAGCCGTGATCGGGAGAATGGACTGGCGGGCATGGTGCCGGTCATGCCGGCCCGGGTTCGCCGCCGCGCCGGGCCAGGGGCTCGGCGTTGATGATGGCCAGCATGTCCTCCCCCCC
>CAYFTQ010000238.1:0-2467 GCA_964346035.1 uncultured Roseospira sp.
CACCGGTTACGGCAAGCGGGTTCTCCTCTCCGACGACGTCCTCGAGAACGGTGTCCCAGATCACTTCAACATTGGGATGTGAGAAAAGGCGGTCCTGCATGATGCGTTCCGCGCGCAGGGAGTCGCGGCGGTGGATCAGGGTGACCTTGGAGGCATGGTTGGTCATGTAGATGGCCTCTTCGACGGCGGTGTTGCCGCCGCCGACAACGGCCACCTCCCTGCCGCGATAGAAGAACCCGTCACAGGTGGCGCAGGCCGACACGCCGGTGCCGCTGTATTTCTGCTCGCTCTCCAGCCCCAGCCACTTGGCGCTGGCGCCGGTGGCGATGACCAGCGTCTCGCCAAGGAAGACATCGCCGGAATCGCCTTTGCAGACGAACGGACGCCGGGACAGGTCGGCCTCGACGATCAGGTCGTCGAAAACCCGGGTGCCGACGTTCTGGGCCTGGGCGCGCATCTGTTCCATCAGCCAGGGACCCTGGATGGGATCGGCAAAGCCCGGGTAGTTCTCGACATCGGTGGTTATGGTAAGCTGCCCGCCCGGTTGCAGGCCGGCCACCATGATCGGCTCCAGGCTGGCGCGGGCGGCATAGATGGCGGCGGTGCAGCCGGCGGCGCCGGAGCCCAGAACAAGCACCTTGGTACGGTATTCAGCCATGCGTGTCGTCTCCCTTGATCTCCGGCATCGGCGTCCCGGGACGCTCACGCCGGCGGCGTCTTGATTCCGCTTGGGGTGAGGCAAACCATAAGGGACCGCCTTTGCGCCGGTCAAAGGAAAGGGGCGCCCCACAGGGACGCCCCCAACCCGATGCGGACTGGCCAACGGCCGGCCGCTTACAGTGCGTCGGCGTTCTCGGACAGGAACTTTGCGACGCCTTCGGGGGTCGCTTCCATGCCCTTTTCGCCCTTCTTCCAGCCGGCGGGGCAGACCTCGCCGTGCTCGTCGTGGAACTGCAGCGCGTCAACCATGCGCAGGGTTTCGTCGACATTGCGGCCCAGCGGCAGGTCGTTGATGACGTAGTGGCGGATGTTGCCGGCCTTGTCGATCAGGAACGAGCCGCGCAACGCCACGCCGTCCGCGAGCAGGACGCCATAGTCCCTGGCGATCTGCTTGGTCAGGTCGGCGACCAGCGGGAACCTGACCTGGCCCAGGCCGCCCTCGGTGGTCGGGGTCTTTTTCCAGGCGAGGTGGGTGTAGTGGCTGTCCACCGAGACGCCGACGACCTTGACGCCGCGGGCGTCGAATTCGCCCAGGCGGTGGTCGTGGGCCAGGATTTCCGAGGGACAGACGAAGGTGAAGTCCAACGGATAGAAGAACACCAGGCCATAGCTGCCGCTCAGGTAGGACTTCAGGTTGAACGCCTCGTTGATGGAATTGTCGCCCATCACGGTCGGCGCCGTGAAGTCCGGCGCGGGCTGGCCGATCAGGTGGCTGATGGGGGCGGTCTCGGTCATGATGTGGCGGTCTCCGTTAAAGCGATGGGGCAAGCGATGGAGCAGGGGCGGATTCGGGTCCCGTCCAGGGTCGGCGTTCGGCGTCCCTTCCGCGCGGCGGCGAACACACATCACCCGGCCGCGCCGGACGGCGCGTTGATTGGAACGATTCCAATATGGCCGATCGGGCCGACCGGTGCAAGCCCCGTTTTTTCAGGCCCTGTTCGCGTTGGTTCGGCGTGGTGAGCTGAAGGCCTTGGAAACCCTCAGTGCCAGATCTGTTGGAACCCATTGAAAAACGGACATGCCCAGCCAACGCGAACAGAGCTGTTTTGTGCCGGCTGGTCCCTCTGCGTCCGGTTGGCACCGCCGATGGTGGCGCACGCCCCAGCGAGAGCGCCGGGTCTTAGGGTGTCCGCAAACAGGGGGGCCAAGCCTTTCTTTCATGAAGATCACAGCCTTGGCGTGCCCCGGACGACCGGTCCGGGGGCGGGTCAACTGCCGGTCAGGCAGTCAACGAGATTGTCGCCAAGGGCGCGGATCAGATCGAAATACAGCTCCGGGCCGGGCTTCAGGGCCGCGCCAAGCGGGTCCAGGGTGCCAAGGCGGGCCCCGGACCCTTCCGCGATGACGTGGGCCAGGCGAGGTTCAAACTGCGGTTCCGTGAACACGCATACGGCGCCGGCATTCTGGATGCGCTCCTGGATCGCAGCCACTCGGGCGGCGCCGGGGCCGGTTTCCGGGCGCACGGTGATGGACCCGGCTGCGTGTACACCGAAACGGTGTTCGAAGTACTGATAGGCATCATGGAAGACGATGAACGGCGCGTCGCGCGCCGGATCCAGGGTGGATCGGACCTCGGCGGTCAGGGCCTCAAGCCGGTTTCGCAGATCGGCCGCGTTGGTTCGATAGGTTTCGGCGTGGGTGGGATCGACCGAGGCCAGGGCGTCGGCGATGGCCGCCACCATCGCGCGGGCGTTCGCGGGGTCCAGCCACAGGTGAGGGTCATGGTTGCCGCTGTGGTCGTGTTCGT
>CAYFTQ010000238.1:2567-4770 GCA_964346035.1 uncultured Roseospira sp.
TCGTGTTCGTCTGCGTGGTCGTGTTCGTCTGCGTGGTCGTGGTCGTGGTCGTCTGCGTGGTCGTGTTCGTCTGCGTGGTCGTGTTCGGTTTCGTGGTCATGACCGTGGTCGTGGTCATCGAACGCGCCGCCGGCGCGCACCGGCAGGGTGACGACACCCTCTGCCGTGCCCAGTTCAACCGAGCGCGCCCCGCCGGCCAGCGTGGTCATGGCAGAGGACAGGAAGGTCTCCAGATCGGGGCCGATCCAGACCACGGCATCGGCCGCCTGCAAGGCTTCGGCATCGGACGGCCGCAGGCTGTAACTGTGGGGTGAGCGGCCACCCGGAACGATCAGATGCGGCGTGCCCACACCCGCCATGACCCCGGCGACCAGGGAGTGAACCGGCATGATCGAGGCGGCCACGATCGGCCCCTCGGACGCGCGGCTTTCCACTGCGCCTGTGGCGCTCATGGTGACGGCAAGCGCTGCGGCCGTCGCGATCCGCCTGCCGCGGCTGAAATACTGTGGTGTCATGGCCTGTCTCCGGTCGAAATAGTGGCGTTGACGTGGGCGGTTGCTGTCGAGTGCGGACGATATAACATAACAAGCCCCTTGCGCAAGCGCCGGGGCTCGTGGGATACAGAGGGCATGACACACCATCCACCCGATACAGGCGACGCGACCGCAGACGCCGAAGCTCTGGTAACGGCCCGGGGTGTGGGGGTCCGCCGCAGCGGGCGCTGGCTGGTGCGCGACATAGACCTGACGGTGCGCGAGGGCGAGATTGTCACCCTGATCGGCCCCAACGGATCGGGCAAAAGCACCACGGCGAAGGTGGTGGTGGGTATCACGCGCGCCGATGCCGGCGGTGTGCGGCGGCGGCCCGGGCTGCGCGTCGGCTATGTCCCGCAGGACTTGGCGATGGACCGCACCCTGCCGCTGACCGTGGCACGCCTGATGACCCTGACCGGGCGGCGGTCGCGTCAGGCAGTGCGCGAAGCCCTGGATCAGGTGGGCGTGGCCCATCTGATCCATGCCGAGGTGCGGGGGCTGTCGGGGGGCGAGTTCCAGCGTGTCCTGCTGGCGCGCGCCATGCTGCGCCGGCCGGACCTGTTGGTGCTGGACGAGCCGGTCCAGGGCGTGGACTTCCCCGGCGAGGTCGCCCTCTATGGCCTGATCCAGGCGGTGCGCGACCGCACCGGCTGCGGCATCCTGCTGATATCGCACGATCTGCATGTGGTCATGGCGGCGACCGATACCGTGGTGTGCCTGAATGGACATGTCTCGTGCCGGGGCACGCCCAGCGCGGTAATCTCCGATCCGGCCTACCGCCAGCTTTTCGGGCAGGCGGCGGCGGAGACCCTGGCCGTCTACCGCCACCGGCACGACCACCAGCACCCTGAACACGACCACGGGGGCGGCCACCAGGACGGGCCAGTGGATGCTTGACGACTTCTTCACCCGCGCGCTGGTCGCCGGCCTGGGTCTGGCCCTGACCAGCGGACCGCTGGGGTGCTTCGTGGTCTGGCGGCGCATGGCCTATTTCGGCGCCACCATGGCCCATTCGGCTTTGCTGGGTGTGGCGCTGGCGTTGCTGCTTGACGTGGCGCCGATGGCCGGCGTGTTCGCGGTCTCGCTGGTGGTCTCCCTGGCCCTGATCGGCCTTCAGCGGATCGGCCTGCTGTCCTCGGATACCCTGCTGGGCATTCTGGCCCATGCCGCGCTGGCCCTGGGGCTGGTCGCGGTATCCGCCATGACCTGGGTGCGGGTGGATCTGATGGGGTTCCTGTTCGGAGACATCCTGGCTGTTTCGCGCCAGGATATCGCCGTCATCTTCGGTGGCGGCGCCGTGGTGCTGGCCATCCTGGCGTGGATGTGGCGGCCGCTGCTGGTGTCTACGGTCAACGAGGATCTGGCCCGCGCCGAGGGCCTGCGACCGGATCTGGCCCGAGCCGCTTTCATGCTGGTCATGGCCATCGTCATCGCCATCGCCATGAAGATCGTGGGCATCCTGCTGATCACCGCGCTGCTGATCATTCCGGCGGCGACGGCGCGCCGGTTCAGTCGCGGACCCGAGGCCATGGCGCTGGGCGCTGCCCTTGTCGGTGTGCTCTCGGTCGCGGGCGGTTTGTCTGCCTCGCTGGCCTGGGATACGCCATCCGGCCCGCCGATCGTGGTCGCCGCCTTCGGTCTGTTCCTGCTTTCGCTTCTGCCCCTTGGCG
>CAYFTQ010000239.1:0-4770 GCA_964346035.1 uncultured Roseospira sp.
GGGCGCCTTGACGGCGGAGACCTTCAGGCCGCCGCGCAGCTTGTTGACCACCAGGGTGGCCAGGGCCTCGCCCTCGACGTCCTCGGCGATGATCAGCAGCGGCTTGCCGGACTGGACCACGGCCTCAAGCACCGGCAGCAGCGGCTGCAGGCTGGAGAGCTTGCCCTCGTTGATGAGGATGTAGGGGTTTTCCAGCTCGCACAGCATCTTCTCGGTGTTGGTCACGAAGTACGGCGAGAGATAGCCGCGGTCGAACTGCATGCCCTCGACGACGTCCAGCTCGGTCTCCAGGCCCTTGGCCTCCTCGACCGTGATGACGCCCTCGTTGCCGACCTTCTCCATCGCGTCGGCGATGATCTGGCCGATGGACTCGTCGCCGTTGGCCGAGATGGTGCCGACCTGCGCGACTTCCTGGGTGCTCTTCAGTTTGGTGGAGCGCTTCTGGATGTCCGCGACGATGCTGCCCACGGCCTGGTCGATGCCGCGCTTCAGGTCCATCGGGTTCATGCCGGCGGCGACCGACTTGGCGCCCTCGCGAACGATGGACTGGGCCAGCACGGTCGCGGTGGTGGTGCCGTCACCGGCCAGATCGGCGGTCTTGGAGGCCACCTCCTTGACCATCTGGGCGCCCATGTTCTCGAACTTGTCGGTCAGTTCGATTTCCTTGGCGACGGTGACGCCGTCCTTGGTGATGCGGGGCGCGCCGAACGATTTCTCGATGACGACGTTGCGGCCCTTGGGACCCAGCGTGACCTTGACGGCGTCGGCCAGGACATCAACGCCGCGCATCATGCGGTTGCGGGCGTCGATACCGAAAATTACTTCCTTGGCAGCCATGACTGTCTATCCTCTTGTTCCGGAATGCAAAATGCAGGGAGGGTCTGGAGCGATGCGCCAAATCGGGCGCGAAGGCAGGCGAGGGAAGACCGCGCCGCCTATTCCAGAACGCCCATGATGTCGCTTTCCTTCATGATCAACAGTTCGTCGCCATCGATCTTGACTTCGGTGCCGGACCATTTGCCGAACAGCACGCGGTCGCCGGTCTTGACGTCCGGGGCCACGATCTTGCCGTCGTCGCCGCGGGCGCCGGGGCCAACCGCGATGACCTCGCCCTGCATGGGCTTTTCCTTGGCGGTGTCAGGGATAATAATGCCGCCCGTGGTTTTTTCCTCGGACTCGGTACGCTTGACCAGCACGCGGTCGTGCAGCGGACGCAGCTTCATGATGGGATCTCCTCCGTCGATCGACGCCGTCTTGATCGAAATTGATCGCGCTTGTGTTTGATCGTCAGAAAGCCGCCCCGCGAGGGGCGGCCAACGTGTTGATTTGAACCGGTTTCGAGGCCGTTGTTAGCACTCTGCTCCGGTGAGTGCCAACGAGATAGGTCGGGCCGTCGATGCTGTCAAGCGGTGGAATTCAGGGGTGCGCGTTTTCCGCACCGCCGTCGCGGCCGTCCTCGGCGCGGGCGAAGGTGGCGAGGTCGTGCTTGGGCCGGGCGTGGCCCAGCGTCTCGCCGGTGGCGCGATAGACCGCCAGTTCCGCGATGTTGGTGGCCTGGTCGCCGATGCGCTCCAGGTTCTTGGCCACGAACAACAGATGGCTGCACACGCCGATGTCGCGCGGGTCTTCCATCATGTAGGTCAGCAACTCGCGGAACAGGCTGGAATGCAGGGCGTCAATGTCGGCGTCCGCCTCCCAAACGGCGCGCGCGGTGGCGGCGTCGCTCCGGGCGTAGGCATCCAGGGCGCGCCCGAGAAGGGCGCCGACCTCGCGGCCCATGCGCTGGACCGAGGCCACGGTCCGCCCCGGCGGCGCGGCGCTGGTGTCGGCCATGGCACGGCGCGCGGCCCCGGCCACATAGTCGCCGGCCCGCTCCAGCATGGTGGCGCAGCGCAGCCCGGCGACGATGGCGCGCAGGTCGTCGGCTACCGGTTGACGCAGCGCCAGCAGGCGTACCGTGGACTCGTTGACGCGCGCCTCCAGGGCGTCCACGGTGGCGTCGGCGTCCGAGACCGCGTGGGCCCGTGCCCGGTCGCCCGAACCCATGGCGGCCAGGGCCTCGTCCAGGCCGTGCAGGACGGTTCGGCCCATCTCGGCCAGGGTGGCGTCAAGCGCGGCCAGTTCGTCATCGAACGCGTGCAGGGTGTGGGGGCTGTCGGGGGGCATGGGCGCTGGGCTCATCGGCGGGCCTCTCTCCGGCGACAGAGAGGAATGGCGGGCAGGGCCGGACCGGACCATGGATGACTCCGGAACTCATCCGCCGGCCGATGCGGACAGTGTGACATTTTTCGGGCAGCCGCAAGGGGGTTTGTCGGCCGCGCGTCAGCCCTTGCTGATGGACGAATGCAGCGGCCGCGAGTCCGCGTAGGCTTGCTGCTGCCCGGGTGTGGCCTCTGTCTGGTGGTTGGCCTTCCAGGCGTCGAGGCTCATGCCGTAGACCCAGCGCTGGGCGGCGTCCTTGTCCAGGTCCGCGCCGCGTTCGTCGGCGGCGGCCTTGAGCCACTTCCACAGGCAGTTGCGGCAGAACCCGGCCAGGGTCATCAAATCGATGTTCTGCACGTCGGCGCGCCATTGCAGGTGCGCGATCAGGGACCGGAAGGCGGCGGCCTCGATCTCGGTGCGGGTGGTGTCGTCCATGGCGGCGCCTTTCTCTCTCGACAGGGGGACTCCGATCAGGTGGTTGCGTCGGGCGCCCCGGACAAGCGCGCCCTTCCGCCCCGCGCGCCGATGGGATATGCCATCGCCCATGGCTCTGCTGCGCTCCATCGCCACCGTCGGCGGCTATACCATGCTCAGCCGCGTCACCGGTTTCGCCCGCGATATTCTCGTGGCGGGCGCGCTGGGGGCGGGCACGGTCTCGGATGCCTTTTTCGTCGCCTTCCGCTTTCCCAACCTGTTCCGGCGCCTGTTCGCCGAGGGCGCCTTTCAGGCCGCGTTCGTGCCCCTCTTCGCCGGCCTGCTGGAGACCGAGGGCCGCGACCAGGCGCGCCTGTTCGCGCGTCGCGCCTTCAGCGTGCTGGCCGTGGTGCTGCTGGTCTTCACCGTTGCCATGATGGTGGCCATGCCGCTGGCCATGGTGGTCTTCGCGCCGGGCTTCGATGCCGTGCCCGGCAAGATGGACCTTGCGACGGAGCTGTCCCGCATCGCCTTTCCCTATCTGCTGTTCATTTCTCTGGTGTCGCTGCTGTCCGGGGTGCTGAACTCGCTGGGGCGGTTCGCGGCGGCGGCGGCGGCGCCCATTCTGCTGAACCTGACCCTGATCGCCGCCCTGCTGGGGCTGGCGCCGTGGCTGGAGACACCCGGCCATGCCCTGGCCTGGGGCGTGTTCGCCGCCGGGGTGATCCAGTTTGCGTGGCTGTTCTGGCACTGCCGCCGCGTCGGCATGACCATTGCCCCGGTGTGTCCGCGCCTGACCCCGCGCGTGCGCCTGCTGGGCCGGCGTATCGTTCCGGTGGTGCTGGGCGGCAGCCTGTATCAGATCAATCTTCTGGTCGGCACCATTCTGGCCTCGCTGGTGTCCGATGGCGCGGTATCGTGGCTGTACTATGCCGACCGCGTGACCCAGCTTCCGCTGGGTGTGGTCGGGGTGGCGGTCAGCACCGCGCTGCTGCCGCTGCTGTCGCGGCGCCTGAAGGCCGGCGACTTTCAGGCCGCGCGCCACGATCAGAACCGTGCGCTGGAGGTCGCGCTTCTGCTGACCCTGCCGGCGGCGGCGGCGCTGATGGTCATTCCCGGTCCGATCATCGCCACCCTGTTCGAGCGCGGCGCCTTCAGCCCGGCCGATACGGCGGCGACAGCGGCGGCGCTGGCGGCGTTCGCGGCCGGGTTGCCGTCCTATGTGCTGGTCAAGATCCTGGCGCAGGCCTTTTTCGCCCGCGAGGATACCGTCATGCCGGTGCGCATCGCCGCCGCCGCCATGGCCGCCAACGTGATCCTGAACCTGATCCTGATGCAGATCTGGGGCCATGTCGGCATCGCGCTGGCGGCGGCGCTGTCGAACTGGGGCAACGCGGTCGCTCTGGCGGTGGTGCTGCATCGGCGCGGCCACCTTTCGATGGATGCCCGCTTGCGCGCCCGATTGCCGCGCATTCTTGTTGCCACCGCGCTGATGGGCGCGGCCCTGGTGGCCGGCGCCTGGGGCCTGTCGGGCTGGCTGGCGGCCGGCGATCCGTGGCGGCCGCTGGCGCTGGCGCTGCTGGTGGCGGGCGGCATCGTGGTCTATGGACTGGGCGCGCAGGGTCTGGGAGCGGCTCGTATCGGCGAGTTGAAAAGCCTGCTGCGTCGCGGCCGCCCGGCGGAGGCGGCGCCCCCAGACGCTTGACAGGACGCTTGACAGGACGCTTGACAGGATAGACGGCGGCGGGCAGGCTGCGGACAGAACAAACCGCGAACAAAGTTCGCTTCCGCATCCGTGACCAGGGATCCGCCACATGCACACCGATGATCAGGCAGCGGTCGATCTGGAGTCCCTGCGAGCGCGCGTGCGCCGGCTGGAGCAGGGTGGCCGCACCGCCGTGGCCGGCGCGGTGCGTCCACTCGGGCTGGCCGCCGTGGACGGCGCCCTGCCCGGCGGCGGGCTGGGGCTGGGCGGTCTGCATCATGTCGCCGACGGTGCGCCCGTGCTCACCGCCGGCGGGGCCTGTGCGGGCGGAGCCGCCACAGCTTTTACCGCCCTGCTGGCGGATCGGCTGGCGCGCACGGCGCCGGCGCGGCCGCGTCCGGTGGTCTGGTGTGTGCGCGCCGGTGGCGCCGACGACAGCCTGTATGGCC
>CAYFTQ010000240.1:0-4747 GCA_964346035.1 uncultured Roseospira sp.
AGGATGGCGGTGGGGTGGACGAAGGCCGTCGGATGAACGACCGGGACAAGGTCCTCGAAGGCATAGACGGGCATGGTGTCGGGCTCCGGGTGGCGCGGGTTGGCGGGGCGGATCCATACGGGTTCGTCTGTTTCGGCCCATGGTGCCGCCAATCGGGCGGTTTGGGCAAGCGGATCGCGGGGAGGGCCAGGAGATGACCGCCACCGGATGGCAGCCGGAAAGCTATCTTGCGTTCGCGGACCACCGCCTGCGGCCGGCGCTGGATCTGCTGGCGAGGGTACCGCTGGCGGCGCCGGCACGGGTGGTGGATCTGGGCTGCGGCACCGGCACCCTGACCCGACATGCGCGCGCGCGCTGGCCTGAGGCGCGGGTGACCGGGATCGATGCCTCCGATGCCATGCTGGCGCGCGCCCGCGCCGAGCCCGACGGGGCGGGGATCGCCTGGCAGGCGGCCGACATGGCCACATGGAGGCCCGCCAGCGAAGCCGAGCGGCCAGACCTGATCCTGTCGAACGCCGCCCTGCACTGGCTGGGCGATCACGACGCGGTGTTCGCCCGTCTGCTCAACGCCCTGACGCCGGGTGGCGTCCTGGCGGTGCAGATGCCGCGCAACTTCGACCGCCCGTCCCATGCCCTGGTCAAGACGGTCGCGGCCCGGGCACCTTTTGCCGACGCCTGCGCCGACCTGGTGGCAGCGCCGCCGCCCGTGGACCCGCCCGAAGCCTACGCGCGCCGCCTGCTGGCCGCCGGCATGGCCTGGTTCGATCTATGGGAGACGGACTATCAACAAATCCTGCCCGGCGGCCCGGAAACCATTGCGGATTTCACCCGCTCCACCACCCTGCTGCCGTATCTGGAGCGACTGGGGGGCGACGGGCCACGCGCGGCGGCCTTTCTCATGGCGTACCGGGAGGAGGTCGCGCGCGCCTATGACGCCCTGCCGGATGGGCGCACCCTGTTCGCCTTCCGCCGCCTCTTCCTGATCGCCGCCAGGCCCGGATAGGGGTCCGCGAGAACGATGATGCGGCTGGCCACCCGGGTCAGGAAGCTGTGATCGAACGGATAGCTGTCGGCGGTCATGCCGTCGGTGGCGGTCACGGCACGCAGGGCGACGACATGATCATGGGTGCGGCCGTCGCCCATCACACCCACAGAGCGCACCGGCAGCAGCACGGCGGGGTCTGTCAGCCCGCGTTCTCCAACGCGCCCCGAAGCTCGTCGCGCTTGAACTCATCGATGATGTCGATGTTGTAGAGATGTTCCAACAAGGCCCTCGCACCAACTTCCATGGCATCAGCCATCGCAAGGAGCCCATCACGACCGAGGTCGTCGTGCGGCAAGTAATGTCGGACCATATTGCGCGGCATCAGAAGCATCGCCGCAAAAGCATTGGCACGTTTCTCGATACCGGGAGGCGCCCAAGGCCCGCTTGAATGCGCAATGCGTCGTGCCTGTTTGCGGTCGTAAAGAATATGAAACAACTCATGCGCAAGGGTAAAGCGGCGCCCGGCTTCTTCGGTATTGTAGGCGCTGGTCATGTTAACGACAATTGCCGGATTATAATTATCCCCAGCAACGGCAACACCGCGTATGGTTGATGTTCCAAAATTTTCCTTGATCACTTTAATGCCCAATCCGGACAATAAGTCTAGCATTTTGATAACGGTTGTTCCGTCCTCTAGGCGCAAATCGTCAAGTAGGTCCTGAGCCAAATCGTACCCTTCCTGGAAGGGGGCGGTCAGCGGCGCGCCGATGGTCGTATCGACAAGGCCGGCCATCTTGTTTGAATCCTGGCCACCGGCTTGGCTCGCCAGCAAACTGACCAATATTCGGGTATCCTGTGCGCCGATGTTGGGACTGACGCCTCCGAACATCAGAACGGCGTCGTCCAGTTGCGTAATGGCCGGTAGCCTTTCGTCCCGAACGCTTTGATCACGAAGGCCGGCTTGTTCGCGCGCCATCTCAACGCTATGGAATAAACCCGGCGACAAGTAAGCCTGCTCAAGCACTCCATTTGGCAAGTGCTGGAGTTCCTGGATTTTTCGTTCGAGTGCCTCTATCGACTTGCGATCATCGGGATCAAGACCAGCCGGCGGTGTGCTCGCGATCCAGGCGAGGGCTTCCCATAAAGGACCGGCCACCTCAGAGATGGGCAATGTCGCCGCGCCAGGTTCCACCATGAACCGATATCCATCCGGGGCATAGCTTGGTTGCCGGGCCGTCCAGGACATTTCGACATCGTCCACGAGGCGGCGGATGACCAGGTCCGGAAAAAGCGCGCTCGAATCCGCGGCACGCAAGGCGTGGCGCGCCCACCACCCTTGGACGGCCTCGTACTCCGCCTGCTCCCTTACAGAAGGCGCGTCGATCAGCCGCCGCAGCGCAAAGAACACCGCCGTTGCAGCCGGCGCGGCACGGTTTTCCCGCCAGGAAAATCGTTCCTCATGCAGCAAAGGGACCCAGTTGGTCGCCAACCATTCGAAAAAGGGCAGCAGGTACCATCGTACTGCGTCATGATTGTCGCCGGCGAATTCATGGCGGGTCAGGACAAAGCTCCCCATTGTCAGGGGCAGGTCGCCCCTCGACCATCCCCCCTGGGCCGGCCGGCGCTCACGAGGCTCGGGATCTTTGACCCAGCGCATCGCGATTTCGAACCGCGAGGGGTCACCAAAGTGAACGAATTCGGTCATTGGTCATCCGTTGTCATGGCCCAATGAATATCATTCTTTTCGAAGCGGAAGTACTTTTTTATGTCCCGCCCTTTGACTGCTCGGCTGTTTAGCCAGTTATTCTTGATGGTGGCAGGGACACTCTCCCAGGGAATCGGAAAACCATGCCAGGTGCCGTCAGCGGACGGCTTGGCCTCGAAGGCAATACCCCGAGCGGTTGCATAGAGCTTGCCGTTCTCCTCATTCTCCTTGGCATCCGCGAATAGCGTTTTTGCTTCCGTGGCCTCCCAGTCATGAGCATATGGATCCGTCCGATAGCCTCCTGCAGGGGTTTCGTGGGTCCATTCGGGGCAGAGTGTGCCCTTCTGCTCGTTGGTTGGCCTGTTCTTGTGCTTGGGAGACCCCCGATAAAGCGGGGACGCAGGTGCGCTCTGCTCGGGCATTCGTTGATTCAACGTCTTAAGGTTTGAGTTGGTGAACGCCTATTCTAGAGATTGCCGCCAAGGCTGTCAGCATACCCGTTGTCCATGCTGGCATCCGCACGGAAGACTCCAGGTCGGCGGCTAGTTTGTGCTCACTCCCACTCAATCGTTCCCGGTGGCTTGCTGGTCACGTCATAGACCACCCGGTTGACGCCCTTGACCTCGTTGATGATGCGGCTGGCCACCCGGGTCAGGAAGCTGTGATCGAACGGATAGCTGTCGGCGGTCATGCCGTCGGTGGCGGTCACGGCACGCAGGGCGACGACATGATCATGGGTGCGGCCGTCGCCCATCACACCCACAGAGCGCACCGGCAGCAGCACGGCGGGGTCTGTCAGCCCGCGTTCTCCAACGCGCCCCGAAGCTCGTCGCGCTTGAACTCATCGATGATGTCGATGTTGTAGAGATGTTCCAACAAGGCCCTCGCACCAACTTCCATGGCATCAGCCATCGCAAGGAGCCCATCACGACCGAGGTCGTCGTGCGGCAAGTAATGTCGGACCATATTGCGCGGCATCAGAAGCATCGCCGCAAAAGCATTGGCACGTTTCTCGATACCGGGAGGCGCCCAAGGCCCGCTTGAATGCGCAATGCGTCGTGCCTGTTTGCGGTCGTAAAGAATATGAAACAACTCATGCGCAAGGGTAAAGCGGCGCCCGGCTTCTTCGGTATTGTAGGCGCTGGTCATGTTAACGACAATTGCCGGATTATAATTATCCCCAGCAACGGCAACACCGCGTATGGTTGATGTTCCAAAATTTTCCTTGATCACTTTAATGCCCAATCCGGACAATAAGTCTAGCATTTTGATAACGGTTGTTCCGTCCTCTAGGCGCAAATCGTCAAGTAGGTCCTGAGCCAAATCGTACCCTTCCTGGAAGGGGGCGGTCAGCGGCGCGCCGATGGTCGTATCGACAAGGCCGGCCATCTTGTTTGAATCCTGGCCACCGGCTTGGCTCGCCAGCAAACTGACCAATATTCGGGTATCCTGTGCGCCGATGTTGGGACTGACGCCTCCGAACATCAGAACGGCGTCGTCCAGTTGCGTAATGGCCGGTAGCCTTTCGTCCCGAACGCTTTGATCACGAAGGCCGGCTTGTTCGCGCGCCATCTCAACGCTATGGAATAAACCCGGCGACAAGTAAGCCTGCTCAAGCACTCCATTTGGCAAGTGCTGGAGTTCCTGGATTTTTCGTTCGAGTGCCTCTATCGACTTGCGATCATCGGGATCAAGACCAGCCGGCGGTGTGCTCGCGATCCAGGCGAGGGCTTCCCATAAAGGACCGGCCACCTCAGAGATGGGCAATGTCGCCGCGCCAGGTTCCACCATGAACCGATATCCATCCGGGGCATAGCTTGGTTGCCGGGCCGTCCAGGACATTTCGACATCGTCCACGAGGCGGCGGATGACCAGGTCCGGAAAAAGCGCGCTCGAATCCGCGGCACGCAAGGCGTGGCGCGCCCACCACCCTTGGACGGCCTCGTACTCCGCCTGCTCCCTTACAGAAGGCGCGTCGATCAGCCGCCGCAGCGCAAAGAACACCGCCGTTGCAGCCGGCGCGGCACGGTTTTCCCGCCAGGAAAATCGTTCCTCAT
>CAYFTQ010000241.1:0-4739 GCA_964346035.1 uncultured Roseospira sp.
CCACCAGCGGCGCCAACCGGACGCAGGGGGATAAGCCGGTCCGGTTGATCAGCCGGCTTGGCCCAACCCTTCGGTCCACGGGCCTCGCGGAGGTGGGCAATCCGGGTTAGGGTGCCAATCCGTGCGCCGTCATCCGCAGCGCCACCCGTCGCAGCCATGGCGAGACCCGGTCGATGACCCTGATCCATACCGACTGCCCCGATATCGCGGCGTTGAACGCGGCCCTGGTCGCCGAGGTCGAACAGGCCGTCCGCACCGCAGTGGCGGCGCGCGGCCGTGCCCTGGTCGTGCTGCCGGGCGGCCGTACGCCGCTGCCCTTGCTGGCGACGCTGGCAGCGGGCGGGCTGCCGTGGGCGCGCGTCACCTGGACCGTGACCGACGAACGATGGGTGTCCGTGAATGATGACGCCAGCAACGAGGGGGGCCTGTGGCGCGCCCTGGGCGCGGACATCGCCGCGCGGACGTCCATCGTCGGACTTGCCACCGGCCATGAAGCGCCCGAGGCGGCGGTCGCGTCGGTATCCGCCCGGCTGACGCGGCTTCCCTGGCCGGCCGATCTGGTCGTTCTGGGCATGGGGCCGGACGGGCATGTGGCGTCGCTGTTTCCCGGCGCGCCCTGGCCGGGGGACGGGTCTGGCCGGGTCGCTCCGGCCCGCGCGCCCGTGCCGCCGCACCCGCGCATGACCCTGACACCGTCCGCCCTGCTGGAGACGCGGCGCCTGCTGCTGGTCGTCAACGATGCCGGCAAGCGGGCGGCTCTGGAGTCCGGGGATGATACGTTGCCCGTGCGCCGTCTGCTGGCCGACGCGCGGCCGCCGGCGGCCAGGGTCCTGCTCTGTTCGACGGACCAATAGCCCGCCTTCAGCCGGTGCCGGCGGCGTGATCGCAGGGCTCCGGAACGGTCGCGCTCTCTAGCCCCTCGATCGCCGCCATGCCCATGGCCAGGATGCCCTCCTCGGAGCTACCGCCGATGTGAGGCGTCGTCAGCACCGACGGCAGGCGGACCAGCTCCAGGTCCCGGGGCGATTCGCCGTCGAAGACATCAAAGCCCGCCGCCGCCAGCCGGCCCTCCATCAGCATGGCCTTGACCGCCACCTCGTCCACCAGGCCGCCGCGGGCGCAGTTGATCAGGATGGCGTCCGGCTTCATCAACGCCAGACGTCGGGCGGACAGAATGCCGCGGGTGCTGGCATCAAGCGGCAGGTGCAGCGTGACGATGTCGGCGCGCGCCAGCAGCTCCTCCAGCCCCAACGGGGTGATGTCATGGTGCCGATAGAAGTCCGGGAAATCCTTGATGTCGTGGGCCAGCACGGCACAGCCAAAGGCGCGCAACAGCACCGCGAGATCCTTGCCGATGTGACCGCAACCGATGATCCCGACGGCGCGCTCGCTGAGCTGGCGGCCTTTCAGCACCGTCCAGCCGCCGGCGCGAACCTGATCGTGGCCCCTGGGCACATGGCGCAGCAGGGCGATCATCATGCCGATCGTCAGTTCACTGACGGCGCGCCGGTTGACCCCGCCGGTCCAGCCCAGCCGGACCCCGTGCCGCCGCATCGCCGCCAGATCGACCATGTCCAGCCCGACGCCGAACTTGGCGATGACCTTCAGATCCGGCAGGGCGGAGAAAAGGTCATCCGTGAGCGGCTCCAGGGCCGTGATGGCCTTGTCGTGGCCGTGCAGGAAGTCGATCGGGGCGCCGCCGCGCAGCGACCCGCCGGCGTCGTTGAAGGTGGTGTCGGGATGGCGCGCCAGCAATCGGGCGCGCAATTCCGGGTGTTGCGAGAACGAGCGCGAGGTAACGGCGACACGGCTCATGCGAGGCGCTCCAGGGTTGAAAGAAGCTGGTCGTAGTGGTCGATGGCGGCATCCGCGCCGTGTTGCAGCGCGGCCGGGCCGTCGTAGCCGAAGGTCACGACGATCGAGGGCAGTCCAGCCGCGCGGGCAGCCTGGACGTCGGGCAGGGCATCGCCGACGAAAACGGCGCTGGCCGGTTCCAAGACGCTTGCCGCCGGCAGGCCCATGGCGGCCAGGGTGGCGGTGACGTGGCGGCCATCCGGCTTGGGGTGGTCGATCTCGTCGCCACAGACGACGGCCCTGAAGCGGCGCGACAACCCCAATCCGTCCAGCACCAGGCGCGTCATGGTGCCCGGCTTGTTGGTGCAGATGCCCAGGGCCACCCCGGCGCCGGCCAGGGCGTCGAGCGCCGCCTCGGCACCGTCATGGATGCGCGTCTCCGCCGTGGGATTGGCGCGGTAGGCGGCCATGTAATGCGCCAGGGCGCCCTCGGGGGGCGGCCCTCCTCCGGTCGCGTCGAACGCCATTTCCAGCATGGCCGTGGCGCCGTGACCGATCATGCGCCGCAGCGAATCCTGCGCCAGGGGCGGCCGGCGATGAGCGTGCAGCGTGACGTTCACGGCGGCGCGCACGTCCGGGATGCTGTCGATAAGGGTGCCGTCCAGATCAAAGACCACGGCGTGGGGCAGGCTCATGGCGCGTCCAGGGTCGGCACGGTGTCATCAAGGTTCCAGCGCGCCCGCCACTCCGGATCGGCGCAATAGATGCGATAGACAAGGTGCATGGTTCTCAGGGCATCAAGGGGCGATCCGATCTCGATCGGGCGGTTCCAGCGGATGGCGTCCAACAGTTCAGCGATTTCCGCTGCCCAACTGGGGTCGTGGTTGTAGCGCGTCATCTGTTCGCGCGGGTCGCCGGTCCCGCTGGACGTGTTCCAGGCCAACGTCAGGGTTTCTGCGCCGTAGCTCTTGGAGCCGGACAGGATGCCGGAGAGAATGAGCGTTCCCTTCTCGAACGCCATGTCCAGGCTGAACCGATGGCGCCACTGCGTCGCCGAGGAATGCAGCATCGCGATCACGCCGCCATCCGTGCGCATCACGGCATAGGCGTTGTCCTCAACATCATGGCCCCAATGGCTGTTGGAGACAAAGCTCTTGATGTCCCGGAACTCGCCGGCGAACAGGCGCATCAGATCGACCATGTGGATCCCCTGGTCAAGCAGGATGCCGCCGCCGGCGATGGCGCGCTTGGTGCGCCAGTCGGATTCAAAGCTGACGATCGAAGATTTTCCGTAGACACCGCGAAGGTTGATCAGCTCGCCCATGGCGCCGCTTTCGATCATGCGACGGGCGTCAATGACGCTTTCATGGTAACGATGGTTGAAGCCGTATTTCAGCTTCAGGTGAGGATACGCCTGGGCGTGTCGGAATACGGCAGCGATGTCGTGCAGGTCCCGTCCCGGCGGTTTTTCACACAGGACGTGCAGCCCGGCGTCCAACCCTGCCATGGTTGCTTGTGGCGCTATTTCATTGGTCATGCAGACGAACAGAACGTCCAGATCTTCTTTGGACAAAAGATCCTGATACCGCGTATAAGCCCGCACACCGTCCGGCAAAGTCGTTGGTTCGGCAAACGTGCGGTCGCAGACCGCCACCGTTCGGATATCGTCGCGCTGGTCGGCGAAGAACCGCCGGCGCTTGCCGACGACGCCGTAGCCCGCGATGCCGAGCCGCAAGGGTTTTGTCATGGCGTCCTCTCGGGTGGGGTCTGGGGTTGGCCGCCGCTCCACCGAAAAGTGGCGGCCGCGTGCGGTTGGGGACGCCGAGGCAAGGCGCTGCCGGAGGGGCCGCAGCGACGCACGTGCCCTGCGGGTCGGGCCGCCGGCGGATCAGACCATCGCCGGCAGGTCGCGGTCATGCCAGTGCTCGGCGATCCAGGGTGCGGGCTGGATGGTCTTGTAGACGGTCTGATGCCAGGGCAGGGGCTTGTCCGTCCATCGGCCCTGGCAGGCGTGATCGATCTTCGGGGCGCCGTGAAACGCCAGCACCTTGACTCCGGCCGGCGGACGAGGCCTGACCCAGCGCCGCACCGTCCAGTGCGGCAGGGCGTGGACCTTGAAGCTCCGGCACCAGGGGTCGGGCCAGAATGTCAGATGGCCGTCACGTTCGATGATCTTGTCGGACAGGTACTCCTGGCAGGCGGTTCCATAGCGGGCGACGATGTCCCGGGGCCGGCTTTCAAAATCCCGCTTGACGTAACCGAGCGTGCCCACCTTCCAGGCGTAACAACTGGCCTGCCCAACCCTGTCGCCCGGGCTGCGCCAGTCGTTGATGATGACGAAGTCATGGTTGACGGCGAAATCAACCATGGTATCGATTTCGTCCGTGATCAGGACATCCAGGTCCAGGAAAAGGACATGTCGCCCCCGCAGCCCGGCGAGCGCGTCATCGCACAAGGCCGCCTCCTTCCTGTAGCCCTGCTTAAGGTCGGCCGGATAGGGAAAAGAAAACGACGGCAAAGGTTCAATCCGAATGCCCGGATGAAGGTCTGCCGGGTCTTCCGTAAAACAGACGAAATCAAGGGAATGTCGGTGAAGATGACGCCGTGACATTGCATAAAGATTATTTACGTAGGCGGCTGGATATTTATGCCCCCACTTTATGCAAATAACGTGAGCGGTCTGATCGGCCATTCTTCTGTCTTCAAAGAGTGCGGCGGACGGGGGTGTCTGGATGGGTGGCGCGCCCTGAAACTTGGCATCGGGCTGGCCCGAGGTGCCGTCCTTTCGACCGGGCCGGCCGGGCCGCGACTGCTTCGGGTCAACCCGCACAACGGTTCGCGCCTTTATAGCGCCGCAGCCAAGGCGGCCGCAAGGGACGCCCCGCCGGGGCAGCACTTCTCATTTTGGCCAGGCGGCCTCCGGTGGGAGCCGCTTGGAGCCCCAG
>CAYFTQ010000242.1:0-4737 GCA_964346035.1 uncultured Roseospira sp.
CGGGCTCGGGCGGCAAGATCGCCGCCTCGTCATCGTCCCGCGAGGGACGTCGGCGGTAGCGATCCACGGCCTCGGAAAGGACCCGCCAATCCACGGGCTTGGTCAGGATGTCCGCCAACCCGCTGGCCAGATAGACAGCCTGGTTCCCGGACACGGCGTCGGCGGTCAGCCCGATCACCGGCGGCGGGTCACCCGGCAGGGCGCGGATTGCGCGGGTCGCGGCGGCCCCATCCATGACCGGCATCTGCATGTCCGTCAGCACCAGGGCGAAGCGTTCGGGCGCGGCGCGCACGGCCTCCACCGCAGCGGCGCCGTCCGCGACGTCCTCGACGGCATAGCCCAACCGCTCCAGCATGGCGCCCAGCAGCAGGCGGGTGGCGGCCGTGTCCTCGGCCAGCAGGACGCGGGTGCCGGCCGGTACCGGCGCAGCCGAGTCCGGCGTCCAGGGGCGCGAGACCTCGCACTCGGCGGCGGGTGTCAACGACCGCAGGCCGTTGCCATCACCGCGCGCGGCCAGGATGGTGAAGCGGAACACGGCGCCCTCGCCCGCCGTGCTCTCGACGCTGATGTCGCCCCCCATCAGGCCCACCAGACGCTTGCAGATGGCCAGCCCCAGGCCGGTCCCGCCGAACCGACGGGTGGTGGTATCGTCGGCCTGGATGAAGGGCTGGAACAGGCGTTCGCGCGCCTCGCGCGACAACCCGATGCCGGTATCACGGATCGCCAGGGTCAGCCTCAGGCGGTTGTCCGGTTGCGGTTCGACGGCCTCAACCGCGATGCCGATCCGCCCCCTGTCGGTAAACTTGATGGCGTTTCCGACCAGATTGAACAGCACCTGACGCAACCGGTGGGGGTCGCCGCGCAGTGCCGCCGGCAACAGATCCTGGCCCTCCATCTCCAGGACCAAGCCCTTTTCCGAGGCGTTGAACGTGAACAGTTGCACAACGTCCTCGATGATCTCGGCGGGGTCGAAATCAACCTCCTCCAGCTTCAGTTGGTCGGCCTCGATCTTGGAGATGTCCAGCAGGTCGTCGAGCAGGCTCAGCAATGTGCCGGCGGATCGCTTGAGAGTCGCAGCATAAATCTTCTGGCGCGAACCGAGCCCGGAATCGAGCAGCAGATCGGTCATGCCCAGAACGCCGGTCATGGGGGTGCGGATTTCGTGGCTCATGACGGCCAGGAAGCGCGACTTGGCCGCGTTGGCGGCCTCGGCCTCGGTCTTGGCCTGACGCAGGGCCTCCTCATAGTGGCGCATCTCTGTGATGTCGGCATGGGTGCCGACCAGTCGCACGGCGGTCCCGTCCACGTCACGCACGACCTGGGCACGGTCCAGGATCCAGAGATAGGCGCCGGAGCGGGCGCGAACCCGCATAACATGGCGGTACTGTGCGGTTTCGCCAGAAAGGTGACCAGAGACGGCGCGCACGGATGCCAGGTAATCCCCTGGATGAATGCGGGCCGTGCAATAGGCCGGCGGAACCTCCGCCTCGGTCTCGCCCAGGCCCAGCATGTCGCGCCAGCGCGGTGACAGGTAGACGCGGTTGGTTTCCAGATCCCAGTCATAGATGCCGTCGGTGGTGCCGCGCATGGCCAGATCAAGGCGTTCCTGCACGCGCCGGATCTCGCGGTTGGAGCTGTCAAGCCGCTCGGCCAGCTCGACCAGGGCGGCGGCCTGGTCTTCCAGGCGCTCGTTGGCCTCCCGCATCTCGATCTCGCGCCCCTTCAGGTCGTCGATACTCATGGAGGTCCCGCGCAGACCGCGCACGCGGCCGTGCTGGTCCAGGATCGGGACCGCGCTGGTGCGCATCCAGACCAGAACGCCGTCACTGCGGCGGGCGCGGTACTGGCTCAGGTCCAGGCGCGTACCCGCGCGGATGGCGGCGCTCACGCTGTCCCGGACCCTGTCCCGGTCCTCGGCGGCGACGAAATCCAGTGGCGCGCGACCCAGCAGGGCGTTGACCGGATAGCCCAGGATGTCCCGCGCTCGTTCGGTGACGAAGCTCAGGCGGCCGTCCGCGTCCACCTCCCAGATGTATTCATCGGCCGCGTTGGCGACGTCACGGAAGCGTTGTTCGCTCTCGCGCAGGGCCCATTCGTCGCGGCGGCGCTGGGTGACGTCGCGATAGAACCAGGTTCTGCCCCATGGCCGGCCCGTCGCGTCGCGCAACGCGCGGGCGTAGCGTTCCAGGATGCGGCCATCCTTGAGCCGGATTTCGGTTCCCTCGCGTTCCTCCATATCCGGGGTGTCGTTCAGTTCGGCGATACGGGCCTGGAAGGCCTCCGGGTCTTCCACCAGAGGCGCCGCGCGGGCCAGAAGCGATTCCGCGTCGGCGCCGCCCGCGCCCGTCAGCGTCTGCTCGTCCAGGCCCCAGATGGAGACGTAGCGCCCGTTCCACGACAGGACGGCGCGATCATTGTCCACCACCAGGATGCCGTCGGTCGAGGTTTCAAGCTGCGCGGCCAGGACCGTGTTCTGGCGCTGAAGGCTGGCGCTCGCCTGCGCCTGAAGCCGGGTCTGGCGTAGCAGGCCGGCGCCCAGGGCGGCCACGGCGGCGGTGGCCATCAGCACGATGCCCAGGCCCCATGCCAGGTCCTGGCGCCAGCCGGTCAACGCGGCCTCGCGCGAGACCGTGACGGCGGCGATCAGCGGGTACCTGGACAGTCGCCATTCCGCGACGATGCGCACGACATCGTCCACCGGCGATGGCTCCACCAGGACGCGCCGCGCCGGCCCCGGCTCCGACCTGTCGGCGACCTGGGGAATGACCGAGCCGACCACGCCCCCAGGATCGGGCAGCCTGGCCATGATGGTGCCGTCCATGTGGACCATGGCGACGGAGGATTGCGCCGACTCTAGGATGGTGCGGAACGCGGCGCCGAAGCTGGGCTGGTCGATCAGCGCGATGATGGTTCCGACCGGCCGGCCGCCGTCGTCCCGCAGGCGCAGGCCCAGCGCGAAGGTGAACCGCCCCGCCACGGTGGGATCGCGGAACACGGGCGTCAACCACCGCTCCTGTGCGCGCGCCTGCGGCGGCGGGCCGGGCAGAGTCGGCGGGTCCAGCGAGCCGGTCCACAGCGCCGGCCGGTCATCGTGGCCCAGAATCAGGATTTCGCGCACCAGCGAAGACTGGTCCCGGCGCAGGCGGGCAAACGCAGCCAGGTCGGGAGGCATCGCCGTCGGCACACGCCCCATATGGAAGTTACCGATCTCCTCCAGCACGCCGGCGGTGGTGTCAAGCGCCTGCTCGGTGTAGGCGCGGTAGGTCAGGGCGAAGCCCTGCGTGACCTCGCGGGCGCGGTCCATGGCCAGGCTTCGGGACTGCCACAGCCAATAGCCCACCACGGCCGCCACCAGAAGGATGAACGCGCTCGCCGACAGCACGATGACGCGCCCGGTCCAGCGGGCGCGCTCAACCGGCGACACGGCGGACGGGCTGGCAAGCGCGATCATGGGTGGGTCACCTTCGGAGGGCAATGATCGGTCGGGCGCATGGTCAGGAGTCGTCCCGCGAGAGGCAGGCAAGAAATGCGCCAAGAGAGATCGCCCCCGGACAGGCGAGGTTTCGCCGCCCGCGCATCGCATCGGGGGGCCAGGCCATCCCGATGTGCGTGTCACAATGACAATCTCTCCGGAAGGGACCCCGCACCCAAGCCATCGACGGCATTGAGTTCGCCGCCGATTCGGTCCAAACAGAAGCATCGGCCCGCCAAGCACGGAGGGCCTCTCCCGAACGAGGAGACGGGGCCATGATGGAAACCTCGATTCTGGTCATCGCGCTTGTCGTCCTGGCCCTTCTCTTTATCGTCCTCAGCGTCAAGATCATTCCGCAGGGCTGGGAGTATACCGTCGAGCGCTTCGGACAGTACACCAAGACCCTGTCCCCGGGGCTGCACCTGATCGTGCCGTTCGTCGAACAGGTCGGCGCGCGCTTGAACATGATGGAGCAGGTCCTGGACGTCCCCGAGCAGGAGGTCATCACCCGCGACAACGCCATGGTGCGGGTGGACGGCGTGGTCTTCTATCAGGTGCTGGACGCCGCCAAGGCGGCCTATGAAGTGCGCCAGCTTGAAATCGCCACCCTGAACCTGACCATGACCAACCTGCGCACGGTCATGGGCAGCATGGACCTGGACGAACTGTTGTCGCAGCGCGACCAGATCAACGCCCAGCTTCTGACCACGGTGGACCTGGCCACCAACCCCTGGGGCGTGAAGGTCACCCGCATCGAGATCAAGGACATCTCGCCGCCGCGTGATCTGGTCGACGCCATGGCCAGCCAGATGAAGGCGGAGCGCGAAAAACGCGCCGCCATCCTGGTCGCCGAGGGCCTGAAGCAAGCCGCCATCCTGCAGGCCGAGGGCCGGCGCGAAGCCGCCTGGCGCGACGCGGAGGCGCGCGAGCGTCTGGCCGAGGCCGAGGCCCGCGCCACCACCCTGGTCAGCGACGCCATCGCCCAGGGCAGCATGGGCGCGGTCAACTACTTCGTCGCCCAGAAGTATGTCGAGGCCCTGCAAAGCCTGGCCGTGGCACCAAATCAGAAGGTCCTGATGCTGCCGATGGAGACCACCGGGGTGCTGGGCTCGCTGGCCGGCATCACCGAAATCGCCAAGGAAGCCCTGCGTCCCGATCCGAGTGGCGGAAATGGCGGCGGCGGTGGCGGCGGTGGCGACCGGGCGCGGGACATCGCCCGCCAGCAGCGCCCGGCGGCGGCCACCGCGCCGTCAGCGCCGCCGGCC
>CAYFTQ010000243.1:0-4733 GCA_964346035.1 uncultured Roseospira sp.
GCCTGTGCTCGTCCACCACGGCGACCACCTGCGGGATGACGTCGCCGGCGCGCTGGATGATCACGGTATCGCCGGCGCGGATGTCCTTGCGGGCGATTTCGTCCTCGTTGTGCAGGCTGGCGCGGGACACCACCACCCCACCCACGGTCACCGGCCGCAAGTGCGCCACCGGGGTCAACGCGCCGGTGCGCCCGACCTGGATCTTGATCTCGTTGAGCACCGTGCGGGCCTGTTCGGCGGGGAACTTGTGCGCCGTGGCCCAGCGCGGCGCCCGGCTGACGAAGCCAAGGCGCTTCTGCCAGTCCACCCGGTCCACCTTGTAGACCACGCCGTCGATGTCATAGGGCAACGCGGCGCGCCGGGCGGCGAGATCGTCATGGGTGGCCAGGGCTTCCGATTCGTCGGCGCACAGGCGGGTCTCGGCGTTGACCGGCAGGCCCCAGGCGCGCAACCGGTCGAGAAAGCCGTGATGGCTGTCCAGCTCCAGCCCTCGCACCTCGCCCCAGGAATAGGCGAACAGGCCGAGCGGCCGCGCCGCCGTCACGCCCGGATCGAGTTGGCGCAGCGAGCCGGCGGCGGCATTGCGCGGGTTGGCGAAGGTCTTGCGGCCGGCGGCGGCCTGCTGGTCGTTCAGGGCCAGGAAGTCGGCCCGCGTCATGTAAACCTCGCCGCGCACCTCCAGCACCGGCGGCACGTCGACGCCGGACAGGGTGTCGGGGACAGTGTCCAGGGCGCGGATGTTGGCGGTGACGTCCTCGCCCTCGCGGCCGTCGCCACGGGTGGCGGCCTGGGCCAGGTGACCGTTTTCATAGCGCAAAGAGACCGACAGGCCGTCGATCTTGGGTTCGGCCACCAGGGCCAGCGCTTCGCCGGCATCCAGCTTCAGGAACCGGCGGATGCCGGCGGTGAACTCGGCCACCTCGGCGGCGTCGAAGACGTTCGACAGCGACAGCATGGGCACGGCGTGGACCACCTTGCCGAAGCCGGCCGCCGGCGCCGCGCCGACGCGCGCCGACGGGCTGTCGTCGCGCGCCAGATCGGGGAAGCGGGCCTCGATGGCGTCGTTGCGCGCGCGCAGGGCGTCATAGGCGGCGTCGCTGATTTCGGGCGCGTCCTGCTGATGATACCGCGCGTCGTGGCGGGCGATTTCGGCGGCCAGGCGCTCCAGTTCGGCGGCCGCCTGCTCGCGGGTCAGGGACCCGGGGGCGATGTCGGCGGGCGCGGGCTCTGTCCTGGTCATGGTCGCGCCCCCGTCGGGTCGCCGTCCAACGGCAGGGTGGTTTGGCGCGCGCCATCCGCGCCGGCTTTCAGAAGTGTCTTCGCCGCCGCCCGCGCCTCGGCCGTGATGGTGGCGCCGGAGAGCATGCGGGCGATCTCCTCGCGGCGGTCCTCGGCAGCCAGGGCGTGAACGCGCGTTTCCGCCCGGGACCCGGCGTCCGCGCCGCCCTTCTCGACCCGCCAGTGATGATCGCCGGTGGCGGCCACCTGCGGCGAGTGCGTAACCACCAGGACCTGAACGTCGCGCGACAGGCGGGCCAGCCGCTCGCCGACCGCCGCCGCCGTAGCGCCACCGATGCCGGTATCGACCTCGTCGAAAACCAGCGTCGGGATGGTGGAGGCCCGCGCCAGCACCACCTTCAGCGCCAGCATGAAGCGCGCCAGCTCGCCACCCGAGGCGATGCGGCCCAGCGGCCCGGGCGTGGCGCCGGGGTTGGTGGCAACCTGAAAGGCGACGCGGTCCAGCCCGTCCGGCCCCCAGTCGGGTTCGTCCAGGGGCTGCACCCGGGTGACGAAGCGTGCCTTGTCCAGCTTCAGGGGCGGCAACTCGTCAGCGACCGAGTCGTCAAGGGCGCGCGCGGCCCGCTGGCGTTCCTCCGACAGGGCGCGGGCCAGGCCCTGATAGTCCTCGCGCGCCTGCTGTTCGGCACGTGCCAGGCGGGCGATGTCGGTGCCGCCGTCGGCCAGGGCATCCAGCCGGGTTCGGGTGTCGGCCAGCAGGTCGGGCAGGGCATCCACGGCCACGGCGTGCTTGCGGGCCAGCGCACGCAACGCGAACAGGCGCTCTTCCACCTGGTCAAGGTGGCCGGGATCGAGGTCGATGTCGGCGGCGGCGTGGTCGAGCGCGTTCCGGGCCTCGGCGATCTCGATGGCGGCGCGGTCCAGCCCCTCGCAGATGGGGCGCACCGTGTCGCCCGCCACATCGCCCAGTCTCTCCAGCGCGCGCTGAGCATTGGACAGCGCGCCCAGCACGTCGGCGGGCTGGCTGAGCGCGGCCAGCGCCCCGTTCAGGCCCTCGGCCAGCTTCTCGCCGTTCATCAGCCGGGCGCGCTGGTCGGCCAGGGCGGCCTCCTCCCCGCGCCTTGGGTTGAGCGCCTCCAGTTCCTCCAGTATGGCGCGCAACTCGGCCTCGTGCGCCTGGGCCTGTTCCAGGCTCCGGCGGGCCTCGGCGTGCAGACGCTGGGCCGCGCGCCAGCTTTCCCACGCCACCCGGCAGGCGCCGACGCGCGCGCCCAGACCGCCCTGGGCGTCCAGCACGCCGCGATGGGTGCGGGCATCAAGAAGGCCATGGGTCTCGAACTGACCGTGTACCTCGACCAGTTCGCCGCCGAGGTGGCGCAACAGGGCGACACTGGCGGGCTGATCGTTGACGTGGGCGCGACTGCGACCGTCGGTTCCCACCACGCGGCGCAGAACCAGAAGGTCCCCCTCGGCATGATCGATGTCGTGTTCGTCCAGCATGGCGCGCACGGCACTGCCGGCACCAAGGTCGAAGGCCGCCGTCACGCTCAGGCGGTCGGCGCCGGCCCGCACCAAGCCGCTGTCGGCCCGCGCGCCCAGCGCCAGGCCCAGACTGTCCAGCAGGATGGACTTGCCGGCCCCGGTCTCGCCGGTCAGCACCGACAGCCCGGCCTGAAACGACAGGTCGAGTCGGGTGATCAGGACCACATCGCGGATCGACAGGGAAACCAGCATGTCAGGTGATCCGCCGGGCGCGGCGGCGTGGCGAACCGGGGGCGCCGCCGCTCACAGCCAGTCGAACAAGCCGTCGTACCAGCCCGTTTCCTCGGACGGATCGCGGATCTGTTCGCCGGTGACGAGTTGATAGGCGTCCACGTACCATTCGCTTCCCGGGTAGTTGTATCCCAGCACGGCGGCGACCTTGCGGGCCTCTTCCGTCAGGCCGAGGATGGTGTTGACCTCCACGATACGGTAGAGCGCCTCCGGCACGTGGGTCGTTTCCTCGTACCGATCCACGACCTGCTTGAACCGATTAAGCGCGGCCAGATAGTGCTTTTCTTCAAGGTAGAAGCGCCCGACGCTCATTTCCTTGCCGGCCATGTGGTCACGCGCCAGGTCGGCCTTGAAACGGGCGTCGCGCGCATACTTGGTGTCCGGAAAGCGGCCTTGCACCTCTTGCAGGGCATCCTGCGCCAGACGGGTCAGTTCCTGGTCCCGGCGCACGTCGGTTATCTGCTCATAGTAGCACAACGCCTTGAGATAATACGCATAGGCAACATCGCGGTTGCCCGGATGCAACTGGATGAAGCGGTCCAGGGCGATGATGGCGTCGTCGTATTCGTTGTCCTCGTAATGGCTGTAGGCAGCCATCAGGGTCGCCTTGGTGGCCCAGACCGAATAGGGATGCTGGCGTTCGACCTCGTTGAAGGCGTCGGCGGCGTCGCCGTAGTCGCCGTCCTCCAGCAGCATCAGTCCTTCGTTGTAAAGCTGTTCGACCGGACGTTCCTGGTAGTCCGGGCCGGAATCGCCGCTGCATCCAGCCATCGCCAGGGCGAGCGCGCAGGCCAGCGCGAGCGCCGGGAACGTCGGCGCCCGTGACCGCACGGACACCGAGGAGACAAGGGCAAAGCTCAGCATCACGGGCGCGCGTGTCCTTGTGTTCAAGTGTCGTTTTATAACGTCGTATCGAGACGTCGTCCTCAAACGTCGCGGCGGCGACCCCTGGCCGCGCCGATCCTGGCGCCGCACTATACCATGGTCGGGTGCCCTGTCACCCGCCGGCGTTGGGCAGGCCATGGCGGGCGTGGTCCCGACCGCCCGGCCATCGCGACACGCAGACCGGAGCCGGAAACCGTGAACCTGCACCTGATCGCCGTCGGACGCGCCCGCAAGGGACCGGACCAGGCGCTGTTCGAGACCTATGCCCGACGCCTGCGCTGGTCCCTGGCGCTACGCGAAGTGGAACCCCGGCGCGCCCTGCCGGCGACCGAGCGCACGCGCCAGGAAGGCCGCCTGATGCTGGCGGCGCTGCCGGACCGCGCCCATGCCATCGTGCTGGACGGCGCCGGGACGACGCTGTCCAGCGAAGCCCTGGCCGCCCACCTTGGGCGGGTACGCGACCAGGGCGGTGGCGCCCCCCTGGCCTTCCTGATCGGCGGCGCGGACGGTCATGATGATGCCGTGCGCGCGCGCGCCGATCTGCTGCTGTCGCTGGGGCCGATGACGTGGCCCCACATGCTGGTCAGGACCATGCTGGCCGAACAGATCTACCGCGCCCAGGCCATCCTGGACGGCCACCCCTATCATCGCGGCTGAGCGACGGGCGGCGGGCGCCTGCGGCGCCCCCGTTCGCTGAACCTTGTATGCGACCGATGCCGGCCAGACGCGCGTGGCGGCGCATTGAACGGGCCTGCCGGACGGCGTACCGTCGCAGCATCGTTGCCGTCCGATTCGGTGCGGGATCGCGCCCGGCGCGGCTGTCATGATCCGGGAGC
>CAYFTQ010000244.1:0-4713 GCA_964346035.1 uncultured Roseospira sp.
CGTCTTCAAGTACCGCAGTCTGGAATCCGGCGGCGCCCGCCACGCCGTCGGCGACCAGGGGCTGGAGACCAAGGACTTCAAGGAGACGCGCCCGGTCTATCAGCAGACGGTCTTGACGATGACTCTGGATTCCCTGATCGCGGACCACGGCCTGCCGACGCCCAGTCACATCAAGCTGGATGTGGACGGCCCGGAACTGGAGATCCTGGAGGGCGCGCGCCGCACCCTGGCGGACCCGGCGCTCAAAAGCGTCATGTGTGAACTGGATGACCCCAAGCGGCGGCGGCCCATCGTCGCCCTGCTGGAAGAGGCCGGGTTGCATCTCGCGGCGGAGTTCCCCAAGGGCTCCACACGCGGCGACCCCAATGCCGACGCCTTTTTCGCGCGCGACCCGGAGGCCATGCGGGCCATCATGAAGGATTCGCCCACCAAGCCTGCAAGCGGGCAGGGGGTGACCGAGAACTGGAAAGAGCGAGAGTGATGCGGAAACTGATCAACGGGCTGCGCCGCGCCATCGGTACCCAGTCCCTGTCCCTCGATCTGGCGCATATCTCCCGCCGCCTGGATGCTCTGGAAGCGCACGCCCGCCAGGAAAACAAGTGGCGCGGCCACATGACCGGCAAGTTGGACGCCCTGCTGCGGGAGCGCTATCTGGGTGATTTCCTGGGCGAGACCTATCCCTTTGCCGCCACCGCGCGGCGCTTCAAGCTGTTCTCCCAGAACGAGGAGGACGGCATGACCCTGGCCTTGCTGGACATGGCCGGCGTGACCAACCGGACCTTTGTCGAGATCGGCAGCGGCGGCAGTGGCGGGAACTCCGGCATGCTGGCGCTTGAACTGGGCTGGCGCGGTGTCATGGTCGATTACGTGGCGCGCAGCGTGGATCGAGCCCAAGCCAAATTCGGCGCCAACCCGAACGTCTCGTTCGAGGCGCTGGAGGTCACGCCCGCCAACGTCAACGATATGATCGAACGCCACGGCCTGGCCGGCGAGGTCGATTTTTTCTCGCTCGATATCGACAGCTTCGACTATTGGGTGCTGAAGGCCATGACGGCCTGTTCGCCCCGCGTCATGGTGCTGGAATACAACGGCCATTTCGGACCCGAGGCATCCGTGACCATCGCGCCCGACACCGACCTTTCAAAGGCGCCCAAGGGTTTGCACGGGGCCTCGCTGGCGGCTCTGACCAAACTGGCGAGCGCGAAGGGGTATCGCCTGCTGGCCTGCGACGCCACCGGCACCAATGCCTTCTACCTGCGCGACGACCTGCGCCCGGAGATCGCCGCCGTGCCGGTCGCGCGCGCCTTCTGCCCCATGCGGGACCGGGGCGACCCCTTCGGCCAGGCTCTGCGCGAGCCCAGGGACCTGCCCGCGATGGCCGAGGCGGCCGGCATCACCCTGGTAGAGATCTAGGCGCCGTCGACGAACACGTCGCCGGCCAGCCAGCCCCGGATCAGACGCCGGGCGATCGAATCGCCACGCGGCAGGCTCCAGCCGCCCGCGCCCGGCGGGCCGAACCCGGCCACCTGATCGCGTGAGAACCAGTCCGCGAAGTCCAGTTCGCGCGGGTCCAGGGTGATGTCCGTGCTTTCGGCCTCGGCATGGAAGCCCAGCATAACCGAGGATGGAAACGGCCACGGTTGCGAGCCCGCATAGGCCACCCGGCCGATTCGCACGCCGGTTTCCTCAATCACCTCGCGGCGGACCGCTTCTTCCAGGGTTTCTCCCGGCTCCACGAAACCGGCCAGGGTCGAGACCATGCCCGCCGGCAGGCGGGCGCCGCGTCCCAGCAGGCAGCGCGCGGCCGCGCCCCGGCCGTGATGCACCAGCATGATGACCGCCGGGTCGGTGCGCGGGAACTGCGCCGCGCCACAGTCCGGCCCGGCACAGCGGCGGCGCCAGCCGCCCTCGTCGGGCTGCGACGGCGCCCCGCACGAGGGACAGAAGCGGTGCCGGCGGTGCCACGCCAGCACGCCCACGGCCTGCGCCAGGATGGCGGCATGGTCAGCGGCCAGTGACGGTCCCACCCCCCGTAGCGGCATGAAGCGTCCGCCCAGCCCCAGCGCAGGGCCGTTTGCGTCGCCCTGGCCGGCGGGGATCTGGAGCGCGAACCAGGCCCGGCCCCGCGCGTCGCGACCCAGAACGGCGATCTCCTCCGGCGCCAGCGCGGGGTCTGCGGGCGCCCAGCCACCCGGGGCGGTGACGGCATGCGGACGGTCCCTGGACTGCTCTATCAGAACGGCATTGCGCCACACCGGCACCAGGCGGCTGTCGGGATCGTTGCGCAGCCGCTTCAGCGCCCCCGCGTCGGCCCGCAGAGGCTCCGCCCGGTCCAGCGGCGCGCCGGCATAGGTCACCTCGGCCAGCGGCGCCAGGGCCGCGGCCGTCAGCCAGGCGGTGGCGGGCGGGGGCACGGTCTCGGCCCGCCTCAGCCGGACCAGCGCCGCGCGCGCGCCGACGCCTTGGTTCGATACAGATAGAGCGTGAAATCGTTGGGATCGTAGTCCTCCCGCAGCACCGCGCGGGCGACCTCGTCCTGGTCCCTGGCCCAGGCCAGCAGGGCGTCGGGATCGGCATGGAACAGGGTCCAGCGGTGGTCGTGCGGCGCCTTCAGGCTAAGGGAGTTGACCGCCACGCCCTTTTCGGACCGCGCCAGCATGGCCTTGATCATGGCCCGCAGGTATTGCTCCGGCTGGTCGCGGCGGTGGGCGAAGATGCCGCTGGCCAGCACCCAGTCGAACCGCTGCGACTCGCCCTGCTGGGCCTCGGCGGCGCTCAACAGGCAGCCTTGCAGGAACAGCCGGCCGGGAAACCGCTCCTGCGCGCGTTCCACCATCATCGGCGTCAGATCCATGCCGACGTAGTCCATGTCCAGCCCGGCCCCTTCCAGCCAGGCCACCAGATCGCCAATGCCGCAGCCGACATCCAGCAGGCTTTCGCCGCAGGCCAGCCCGACATCGGCCAGCGCGGCGAAGCGGCGTTGCTGGCTTTCGCGGCTGTTCCATTCCAATGACGAATGGGACAGGCCGTGGCGGGCCAGCAGGCGGCTGAAGTGGGTGATGGTGTGGCGATCGTCCTCGTGGCGGAGTTGGTCGAGCGCCTGGCGCGTCGAGGGCGCCAGGCCACCAAGCGATGATCCAAAGGCCGTGCGCCAGCGTAGTCCTGACGAACCGGAGCCAAACCTGGAGGGTGAACTCATGCGATGCGCGTCCCGACTGTCCCTGTTGGCGGCGGCTATGCTCGGCGTTCTGCTGGTGGCCGCCGGCGCGGCTCTGCCGACCATGGCATCCTCGCAAAGCCGGGGGGCTTTCGCCAAGGACCAACTGGCGGCGCGGGCATCGGCAATGGAATCCCTGTATCCGGACGGGCTGATGTTCGACGTTGTGCGGAACGGCAATGTGGTCGGGCGTCACAGCACCACCTTCCGGCGCGACGGCGAGTCCCTGACCGTGGAGTCGCGCATGGGCCTGGAAATCGGGTTTCTCGGTCTGACGCTGTTCACCTATGACTATCAGTCCACCGGTGTGTGGCGGGACGGCCGCCTGCATCGCCTGACGGCGCGAACGGACGAGGATGGAGACGTCCGCACCGTCTCGGCGCGCTGGTCGGAGGCGGACGGCACCTTCCGCGTCGAGGGCTCCAAGGGTACCCTGAGCGCGCCCCGGCCGGTCTATCCGACCAATCACTGGAATCCGGCCGCCATCACCCGCGATGTGCTTCTGAACACCATCACCGGCGGCCTCAATGAAGTCTCGGTGCGCGCCGGCCCGATCGAGCGCGTGGCCACCGGCACCGGCCCGCGCGAGGCGCGCCGCTTCGACTACAGTGGCGACCTTATGGCGAGCGTGTGGTACGACGAACGCGGGCGTTGGGTGAAGCTGCGTTTCGAGGGCAGCGACGGCTCGCCGGTCGAGTATCGCTGCATCGAATGCGGTGGCCACCAGACCGCCGACGTGCGCTGACGGGGCAGCGCCCCGATCCCATATCCCGGTTGCATCATTTTTTCCCGGCCCGATAAGGAGGTTTCATGGCTCGCCTGGTCTGGATCACCGGCGGCGGGCGCGGCATCGGCCGCGCGCTCGCCCTGCGGCTGGCGCGCGACGGCGACACGGTGGTGGTCAGCGCCCGCGATGCCGCCTCCCTGGAGGCGCTGTCGCGTGAGGCGGAAGCCCTGTCCGGGCGCATCGTCGCCCAGCCCCTGGATGTCACCGACCGGGCCGCCACGGCCCGCGCGCTGGACGCCATCGAGGCGGCCGAGGGGTTGCCGGACGTGGTGGTCCTGAACGCTGGCTCGCATCAGGCCATGCCGGCGGCGCGCTTCGATGCGGGTGTGTTCGATCGGCTGTTCGCCGTCAACGTGATGGGCGCCGTCAACGGCCTTGAAGCCATCGTGCCCCGCTTCGTCGCCCGGCGCCGGGGCCGGATCGCGGTCGTCTCGTCGGTGGCGGGCTATTTCGGGCTGCCCACGGCGGCGGCCTACGGCGCCACCAAGGCGGCCGTCATCGCCATGTGCGAATCGCTGCGGCCCGAGCTGGCCGCCTTCGGCGTTACCGTTCAGGTCATCAATCCGGGTTTCGTGCGCACGCCCCTGACCGACCGCAACGACTTTCCCATGCCGTTCCTGATGGAGCCGGAGCCGGCGGCCGATCGCATCGCGCGCGGGCTGGAGTCCGGCCGCTTCGAGATCACCTTCCCGCGCCGCTTCGCCTGGAT
>CAYFTQ010000245.1:0-1844 GCA_964346035.1 uncultured Roseospira sp.
GGGCGGGGGCGGGGCGGTGTGGGGGGAGGGGGGCGGTTATATGGTTCTGGGCCGGGGCGGGGGGGCCGCGGCCGCCCCCCGCCATGCCATGGCCGACCTGTTGCCGGTCGAGACCTCGATGCGGGCGCCGCGCCTGACGCTGGGTTATCGCCGGTTGACGGCGCTGGCGGCAACGCCCTTCGGCCCGGCCGGACTTCGGCTGGCCGGGCACGAGTTCCATTACGCCCGCGTCTTGCGCGAAGGGCCGGCGCCAGCGCTGTTCGCGGCGACGACCGCCGGCGGTGACGATCTGGGCGCGGTCGGCCGTCGGGTCGGGACCGTGGCCGGCTCGTTCCAGCATCTTATCGCGGCCGTGCCGTGATGACCGACAGCCTCTTGCGTCTCGGCCGGCTTTGCGGCGCAATACCGATATGATCGAATCCCTTGCCCGCCTGCGCCGCCTGATGTCGAAAGGTGGCCTCACCCCCACCACCGCCGTCGCGGAGCCCGACGTGACGCCTGGCCACGAAGACGACCGTCCCTTCTGGGAGCGCAAGACGCTGCGCCAGATGACGGAGAGCGAGTGGGAAGCGCTGTGCGACGGTTGCGGCAAATGCTGCCTGAACAAGTTGCAGGACGAAGAGTCCGGGGCGCTGGCGTTCACCAATGCCGCCTGCAAGCTGCTGGACCCGCACACCTGCCGCTGTTCGGACTATGACAACCGCTGGCACCATGTCCCCGAGTGCGTGAAGCTTGTGCCGGTCATGATCCACCGCCTGCAATGGCTGCCATCCACCTGCGCCTATCGCCTTCTGGCCGAGGGGCACCCGCTGCCGGACTGGCATCCGCTCGTCACCGGCGACCCCGACAGCGTACACCGCGCCGGCATCTCGGTCCGCGGCAGGGTGGTGCCGGAAACAGAGGTCCACGACCTTGAAGACCACGTCGTGGATTGGGAGGACCTGTAGAGGTGCCGCCCCGCCGACCTTCCAGCCCCGCCTCGACGCCCGCGCCCGAACAGGCGCTGACCATTGCCGGCCGGCCGGTGACGGTCGAGACCCGCATCAATCCGCGCGCCCGGCGCATCGGCCTGCGTATCGACGCGGCCCGCGACCGGGTCGTGATGGTGGTGCCGCACCGGCGCCACATGGCAGAGGCGCGCCGCTTCCTGAACAGCCGCGCAGCCTGGGTGGCACATCACCTGAACGCTCTGCCGCCGCCTCTTGATCTGGTTTCCGGCGCTTCCCTGCCGTTCTTGGGGGATACGCTGACCATTTGCCATCGCCCGGATACCCGCCGCGGGGTCTGGCGCGAGGGCGACGTGCTGAACGTCTCCGGACGGGCGGAACACCTGCCGCGACGGGTCAGGGACTGGTTGCGCGCCCGCGCCCGAGAGGCCATCGAGTCGCGCGTCGCCGCGCACGGCGCGGCTCTGGACGTCACGCCGGGACGCATCACCCTGCGCGATACGCGCTCGCGCTGGGGCAGTTGCTCGCGCTCCGGCGGACTGAGCTTCAGTTGGCGCCTGGTGATGGCGCCGGCCTGGGTGCTGGACTATGTTGCCGCGCACGAGGTCGCCCACCTGCGCGAAATGAACCACTCCCCCGCGTTCTGGCGTCACGTGGAGGCACTGGTCCCCGGCGGCCGCGACCCGGCGCGGGCCTGGCTGCGGGAGTTCGGCGTCACGCTGCACCGGATCGGATGACGGCAACGGCCCGGGGGTGGCCCGGTTGGGGCGCTACGATCCCGGTCCGGCTTCGGGACTACCCTTGATTTTGTGTCGGGAGTGGTGTTGCCTTGACCTTTCCCCGGCAAGGGAGATGGTGGTGCCTCCAGGGCGACGGATCGTCCCGGGCGACGGCCGG
>CAYFTQ010000245.1:1944-4711 GCA_964346035.1 uncultured Roseospira sp.
CCGGCCGGCGTTTCCCTCGCGTGGCGGTGCGATGCCACCTTGAACAGTCCCCGGGGCCGGCGCGGCACGGCCGCGTATCGGCATGGTCCTGGCAAGTCTGGATCATGGCAGACCGGTACAAGGCGCAATAGAGCGTGCGGGGGTTGGGGGTGACCCTGCCAGGGACGGGGCCACGTGGCCCGAAAGGTGGGTTGCATGCGTGATGTCCTGGCCGCGTTCAGGCGCGTCACGGGATGGGGTCTTCCCACCCCGTCATGCGATACCGCGCGCCCGCGTCCGGGTCTGGTGCGTTCGCTGTCGTTGCGCCTGTTTGCCGCCGCCGCCGTGGCCGTTCTGGCCCTGTATGCCTATTGGGGCATCGATGTCTACCGCGCCATGAATGCAGAGGTGGCCTATCGGGCCGAACGCCTTTTGGAGGAACGGCGCGCCTTCATTCGCGCCGTGGTCGAGACCGCCGTCAACGGCGCCGAACATCAGCGCCGCACCGTCGAGGCCCGGGCCCGCTCGGTGATTCGCGAACGCGCTGAACAGGCGCTGCGCATGGCCCGGCATCTATGGGCCAACCGGCCGGCAGACGCCAGCGACGCCGAGGTCGCCGCCATCATCCGCGAGGCCTTGCGCCCACTCCGCTATGACAACGGGCGCGGCTACTTCTTCGTTTTCGAAATCGACACCGGACGGGCCGTGTTGCATGCCGACCGCCCGGCGCTGGAGGGCACTGATCTTTTCACTGTGCGGGACGCCGACGGCCGCCCCATCATCCCGCGCATGATCGAGATGATCGAGGCCGATGGCGCCGGGTATTTCAGTTACTACTGGTATCATCCCAACCGGCCCGGCGATCGCTTTCGCAAGGTCTCCTACGTGGTCCCGTTCGAACCCCTGGGCTGGGGTATCGCCATCGGCGACTATCTGGCCGACATGACCGCAGATGTGAAGGCGGAGACCCTGGCCCAACTGGAAGCCACGCGGTTTGGCGGGGACGGCTACATCTTTGCCGGCACCTGGGACGGCCTCAGCTTGCTGGGGCCGGGACAGGGACAGAACGTGTGGTCGATCATGGACCCCAATGGCGTGGCCGTGGTCCAGGATCTGGTCGCCGCCGCGCGGCGGGGCGGCGGCTTCGTGCGTTATGTCCGGCCTGCCATGGGGGAGAGGGAAACGTCGTCCGACAAGCTCAGTTATGTCATGCCGGTGCCGGCCTGGCGCTGGTATGTGGGCGCGGGCCTGTCGATCGACGACATCAATGCCGACATTCGCGCCATGCGGGGGCAGATCCGGCGCGAGGCCATAACAGACCTGTTCCTGGGAACACTGGCGGTGCTGCTGCTGGCCGGCGCAAGCTATCGTATCGCCGTGCGCAGTGCCCGCCGGGTCGGCGACGACATGGCCGAGATCGTGGGCTTCCTGGCCGACGACGGGCGCCACCCGGACAGCCTGGACCCGGGCGCCATGCGCCACGCGGAATCCCACCGTCTGGCCGATGCCGTGCGCGGCATGAGTGCCCGGCGCGACGCCGCCGAGGCCGCCCTGGAACGGCAGAGCCGGATACTGGAAAAATCCAACGCCGATCTGCAACGGTTCGCCTATGTCGCCTCGCACGATTTGCGCGAACCCTTGCGCATCGTCTCAAGCTATCTGGGACTGCTGCGCCGACGCTATCACGGACACCTGGGCGCGGACGCCGATACGTTCATCGATTACGCCACCGAAGGCGCCCAGCGCATGCATGACATGATCGGTGACCTGTTGGCCTATGCCCGCGTCCAGCGGACCGAGGCGGCCATGGAACCGGTGCCACTGGATCGCATCGTTCCGCGTGCGCGCGCGAACCTGATGGCCCGCATCGCCGAAACCAAGGCCAGCGTGACCATTGACGACACCCTGCCGGTGGTCCGGGGTCACGAGCCCCTGCTTCTCAGCCTGTTCCAGAACCTGATGGAAAACGCGCTGAAGTACAGGCAGAGCGAGCGCGCTCCGGAGATCCATGTTGGCGCACGCCAGGACAACGGGCGCGCGCTGGTGTGGGTGCGGGACAACGGGATCGGCATCGACCCGGCGTTTCACGACCGGGTGTTCGAGATTTTCCAGCGGTTGCACCCCAGCAGCGCCTATGCCGGCACCGGCATGGGGCTGAGCATCTGCCGGAGTATCGTTGAAGGCCACAACGGCCGCATCTGGATCGAGTCGAATGTGGGCGAGGGGGCCACGTTCTTCTTCGACCTGCCCCTGGCCGACAACGAGGGTGTCGCCGCTCCGTCGCGGGAAGGGGCGCGCCCTGCCTGACCTGCGCCCTGGCCAGCGTGCGGGGGCGGCATCAGGGATCGCGGCGTTTGCCGACACGGGCCAGATCGGCTTCATAGGCGCGCCACCAGTCGGTCTGGCGCAGCCCCAGGTCGCGCAGATAGTCCCAGGTGTAGATCCCGGTATCATGCAGGTCGTCGAACACGATGCGCACCGCATAGTGGCCGACCGGCTCCAGGTCGATGATGCCGACATGGCGGCGCCCGGCCACGACCTGGCGCTGGTCGGGGGAATGGCCCTGAACCTCTGCCGAGGGACTGAAGACCCGAAGCAGCTCCGCCGCCAGCACATGCCGGGTGCCGTCCGGCCAAGTGACGGTCAAGGTCTTGTCGGCGCGGCTGACGGCAAGGTCGGTGGGGGCCGGCCCGGCGGTTCGGCCGCTGGACGCGAACCCGGTCATGGCCGCCCTCCTCAGGTCCGGCCCGGGCCGGGCAGGGGCTCGGCGTCATCAAGGCGGCGGGCC
>CAYFTQ010000246.1:0-4708 GCA_964346035.1 uncultured Roseospira sp.
GTGGTCCCGACCCTGCTCAACCTTGACACCACGAGGTCCGCCACAGGCACCCACGGCGAAACCGGCACGGGCCTGGGGCTGGTCATCTGCCGGGAATTGATGACCCGCCAGGGCGGAACGATTTCGGTCGAAAGCACGCCGGGCCAGGGCACCGTTTTCCACCTGACGCTTCCGGGGGCCTGATGCGAACACTCATGCCATGCTGAGCCAGGACGCCGCCCGCGCCATGGAGCTTCTGGTGCTGCTTTCCCTGGCGCTGTTCATCGGCGTGCAGGCGTGGCCGTTGGCGCCGCGATGGCGTCGGCGTGGGCTGGTTCTGGGTGCCGCGCTGCTGGCGGCCGCCGTGGTGTTCACCGTTCTCGCGTGGCAACCGCGCGCGGGGTGAAGCCTGCTTTTTCGGTCCGTCCCTGCGGCCCGGATTCGGCCCCACCGCCACATGTGGCAAAAAAAATCGTTTCGCCCGAGCACCTTATCTTGACCTTCCAGGGACGCTTTGGCAGGGTTCCCGCGCTCAAGGGAGGGCCTTGCGAGTCGGCGAACCCCTTTGTTCTCTCCTGTGTCCGTGTCCTCCCTCGTCGGGCATCGTCGGGCATCGTCGGGCATCGTCGTTCGACCCTGGCCTTGGGCTGGGCCCAACCGGAAACGGGCCTGACCTATGGTCGGTTCGTTTCAGGTGCACCCGTATGGGTGGATAACGTGGGGCGTTCATGGCCCCGAATCGAGTCGGTCCGAATCCGGGTCGGCGGCCGTTCATGGGGTTCTCAGAATGACGAAGTCCGAGTTGATCGCCCGAATCGCGGATCTCAACCCTCATCTCTACCAACGCGATGTGGAGCGCATCGTTTCGACGATCTTTGAGGAGATCTCGGCCGCCCTGGCACGCGGCGATCGGGTGGAACTGCGCGGTTTCGGCGCCTTTTCGGTCAAACACAGGGAATCCCGCATTGGGCGCAACCCGCGCACGGGTGAGACCGTCGAGGTCGAGGCGAAGGCCGCGCCCTACTTCAAGACCGGAAAGCAATTGCGGGAATTGTTGAATCAGGACGAGACTGTCCAGTAAAGTGGACACCAGCCCGGAAAGGGTTCGACGAGCGTCCCGGTCGACATAGCCGGCGCGGGGCGGGCTGATCGTCGGGCCGATGGCGGGCGCGGGCCGGAACGGAACCATCCGCACCGGTGCCGCATGAGGGACGCCGAGGCGTACCGGAACTTCAGGCTGCCGGGTCAGTCGGCTCGACCATCCGGCCGGTGCGCGTTGGGGGCTGGCTACACTCAAGAAGCAGGACTCGACCCGTGTTCAAATTCTTCGCCTGGGTGATCGGTCTGCCGGTCATTGTTGCCGCCGCGTTTTTCGCGATCTCCAACCAGGATCCGGTCATGCTGGATCTGTGGCCCACCGAGTACGACGTTGAAATGCCGCTGTTCTGGGCGGTTCTTGGCGCCGTTCTGATCGGGTTCATCATCGGTGTGTTCCTGACCTGGATCGGCAACGGCGGTTGCCGATCCGAGGTTCGGGCCTATCGCCGCGAACTGAACTCGACCCGTCGTCAACTGGCCGAGTACAAGGCGCGCTCGTAGCGGTCCCGACCCGGACGGACGCCGCTCCGCGTGGGCGGCTTCCGGACGGCGGCTCCGTTTCGCGCGGGCATGGTCTATCCGACGGTCACCGGGATCGCGGCAGGCTGAGGCCGCTCCCGGTGCCGTTTTTTTGAGGCTCGAATCGCGCCGCTCGATTCGATTCGCCTTGAGCAGGTGGAACACCTTAACCCGACGTTTTTCCTGACTCTTTTTCCCTTCGGGTCGCACGCGATCTTCGGGGCATGCCGACCCGAAGCGATATAGCCCGGCGCGAATTGCGTCCATGCAATAGCAACGGCATCTGACGGCGACCGTTGGAGTCCATCGCCGGCCCGTTCCACCACCCGGCCGCCCCCATTCCTTTTTGTTTTTTGTTCGGGCGGGTATCCTTTGGGTGGCCGGGTGGGCAGCGGGCCGATGCCGTTCGGCGGCAGAGGCACACTCTCACGCCGCTGGTACAAGGGCACGACGCGACACCGGCCCCGTCCCCGGCGCCGTGTCGCAGCAATCGACATCGAACGAGCCGGCATGACGGACCCAGCCTCCTCACAGCCCGCGACGCCCCCTCCGGCGCCGTTTCCCTGTCGCGCCGCCGACGTGTCCGCGCTTGCCGACGCCGCCGCCCTGCTGCGCGCCGGCGCACTGGTCGCCTTTCCCACCGAGACCGTCTATGGTCTGGGCGCGAACGCACTGTCTGATCGCGCCGTGGCTGCCATTTTCGCGGCCAAGGGCCGCCCGGCCCGCAATCCCGTCATCGTGCATGTACCGGACCTGGAGGCCGTCGCCGCCCTGGCCCGGGTGACCGACGAAGCCCGGGCACTGGCGGCCGCCTTCTGGCCCGGACCGTTGACCCTGGTGCTGACACGCCAGCCCGACTGCCCGCTGACGCCCCGCGTCTCGGCCGGCGGCCCGACGGTGGCGGTGCGCGCGCCGGCGCATCCACTGGCCCTGTCCCTGCTTCGCGCCGCCGGCGTGCCGATCGCCGCGCCGAGCGCGAACCGCTCCGGCGCCATCAGCCCGACCCGCGCCCTTGATGTCGTCGCCGAACTGGGACACGGGCCGCACCCGGGCGCGCGCCCCGCCCTGGTCCTTGACGGCGGCCCCTGCATGGTGGGCGTGGAATCGACGGTGCTCGATCTGTCCGGCCCCGCCCCCCGCCTGCTGCGCCCCGGCGGCACCGCGCGCGAGGCGATCGAGGCCGTCCTGGATCGCCCCGTTCAGGCCAACGAGGCCGACCGGGCCGACCGGCAACACGGCCACCAGAACGCCCCGCTGCCCGGCCCGGGGCTGCTGTCCAGCCACTATGCGCCAGACCGGGCGGTTCGCCTGAATGCCGCCAGCGCGCACCCGGGCGAGGCGCTGCTGGGCTTCCATGGCACGCCCGGCGCCACCCTGGATCTGAGCCCCGCCGGCGACCTGGCCGAGGCGGCCCGGAACCTGTTCACCATGCTGAGGACCCTGGATTCACCGCCACACCAGGGCATCGCCGTCGCCCCCGTGCCCGCGCACGGTCTTGGGGCCGCCATCAACGATCGGCTTGGAAGAGCCGCAGCGCCGCGACCGTAACGGGCGGCGCGCGAGCCGGGCGTTGCGAAAATGCAACGCCTATATCTTTCGTACAGCCGGCACCACGCCGGCATTTAATTCGTGGCCGTTCCAGGATATGGTCACTGGCCATGAAAACGGGGCTATATGTTGGCAATGTGTACCCTGGTCGGCGGCGCCGGCCGGTTGGTGGCGCGGTCGGTCGCCGGCCCTGGGGACGCGAACAGGCCCTGGACGGGCCAATGGGTTCACCAGGGGGCGCGCCAGTGGAACATCCTGCCGGTGGAAGGTCCTTCCAGCGGGACGTCCTTCCAGCGGGGCGTCCGTCCGGTGGGACGAGCCGGGTGTCTTCGGGGCCGGCGGTGATCTGGTGCGAGCGGGGCACGGGGAGAAACGAGACATGCGGGCAATTCAATCGAATGTTGGGATCGCGCTGGCCATCATCATGGTGCTGGCTGCGGTCGCCCTGCCCTTGCGGCAGGCCGTGGCCGAACAGGTGCCGGAGGGCCCCTATGTCGGCATCGGCGGTGGCCTGAACCTGAACGACAGCGGCGACATCGATGTCAATGGGACCGAACGAGACGTCGATACCGATCTCGGGTTCGTCGGCCTGGGCAGCTTCGGGTATTCCTTCGGCAACGGCCTGCGCGCGGAAATCGAGGCGGGCTATCGCCAGAACGGGATCGACAATTGGGGCGGCACCAGCGTGGACGGCGACATGAGCGCCTGGCACACCATGCTCAACGCCATCTACGACTTCGATACCGACAGCCCGCTCACCCCTTATGTCGGTGGTGGCCTGGGCGCGGCCTTCGTGACCGTGGACATGGAAAACAACGCCGCCGGCATCAACCGCAATGACATGGATGTCGGGTTCGCCTATCAGGCCATCGTCGGCCTGGGCTATGACATCACGGAAAACGTTGCCCTGACCGCCGACTACCGTTTCTTTCATGCCGTCGACCTGGACGACGCCATCTCCGACGGCCCCAGTGGCGGACCGGGTGACAACTACATGAACCACTCGTTCGTGCTTGGACTGCGCTACGCCTTCGGCATGCCGGACGAACCCAAGGCCGCGCCGGCACCCGCGCCCCAGCCCGTGGCGGCACCGGCCCCGATGCCGCAGCCCGAGGTCCCGACCAGCTATCTGGTGTTCTTCGACTTCGACAGTTCGCGCCTGACGCCGGAAGCGACCAGCATCGTGGACACCGCAGCCGCCAACGCCGTCCAGGTCGGGCGCACCCGCATCGAGGTGACCGGCCATACCGACCGCTCCGGCTCGCGCCAGTACAACATGGTGCTGTCGCAGAAGCGTGCCCAGTCGGTCATGGAACGGTTGGTCGCGCAGGGCATTCCGCGCGGCGACATCGCGGTCTTCGCCAAGGGCGAGGACCAGCCCCTGATTCCCACCGGCGACGGCGTGCGAGAGGCGCAGAACCGGCGCGTGGAAATCATCCTGCTGTAGCGGCCCCGCCCCGACGCCGGCCCCACGGGGCGGGCGTCGGCAATCCCCTGCCCGCGCCATTTGACCGCGCCCGCCCGATACGGCGTAAGCTGCGCCCCGCGCGCCCCGCCCGCGGGC